>NZ_CAXUNQ010000011.1:0-105706 GCF_964252615.1 uncultured Bradyrhizobium sp. | reverse complement strand
GATCATGGCAATGCCTTCGGGGCTGAACCCGAAGTCGATCATGCGCCGCACCGCGACCGGCACCAGCAGCGTGGTCAGCGCCGCGACGGTCAGCGCGATCAGCGCAAGAAACGCGCGGCCGCGATAGCGCGCCACATACGGCGCCAGCGCCAGCAGCGGACGCAGTTTCGCGCGGCTTTGGCCCGGCGCCCGCGTCAAGCCCGCTTCGACGGAGGACGGCTCGGCCGCCGGGTTTTCCGGCATTCCGAGAGTGTTGATCGGCGCATTTTCAAGCTGTTCGGCCGCACGCATGAATCTGGATCATCCGATTTATAACGCTTCCAGATAGGCCCCGCAGGCCGTGCTGGCAAATGCCGTCCGGACCTTGTTTTGGCAGCCCGCTTACGTTATAGAGCGGCCAAATCCGTCCATTGCCATTGAGTTTGCGGGCGCCGGCGCGCCGAAGGATACGCCATGAAAGCCGAAATTCACCCGAATTATCATACCATTACGGTCGTGATGACCGACGGCACCGAATACCAGACGCGCTCGACCTGGGGCAAGGAAGGCGACAAGCTCAACCTCGACATCGACTCCAAGTCGCACCCGGCCTGGACCGGCGGCGCCCAGCAGATGCTCGACCGCGGCGGCCGCGTCTCCCGATTCCAGAAGAAGTTTTCCGGGTTTTTGAAGAAGGAGTGAGCACGCCGTCATTGCGAGCGAAGCAATCCGGAAACCAGCGGTCTGCATGGTTTCGTCCGCTTCGCTCCTCGCAATGACGGTTAATGCCACCCCACCACTACCGCGCCCGCCGCGATGATGCAGCACGCGACGATGCGCTGCGCCGTGAGCCGCTCGCCGAGAAACGCAGCCCCGAGCAACGCCGCAAATACCACGCTGGTTTCGCGCAGCGCCGACACCGCGCCCATCGGGCTTGCCTGCATCGCCCAGATGATGGCGCCGTAGGCCAGGATCGAGATCACGCCGCCGCCGACGGCCTTGGCCACTTCGGTGGCGGGGGCCTTGAAAAACCCCGCTCCGGATCGCGCCAGGAACCACAGCGGCATCGCGATGAAGAACGCGAACACCGCCGCGGTATAGCCGGCCCAATTGCCGGATGCCCGCACGCCGATGCCGTCGACGACGGTGTAGGCCGCGATGCTGACGCCGGTCGCCAGCGCCCAGGGCAAGTTCATGTGGCGCAATCGCCCCTTTGCCGCCGCGAGCATGAAGATGCCGCCGCAGACGAGGCCGATGCCGACGATGCCGATCAGGTTCATCCACTCGCCGGCGAACAAGCTGCCGCCGAGCGCGACCAGCGCCGGGGACGATCCGCGCGCCACCGGGTAGGTTTCGCCGAGGTCGCCGCTGCGATAGGTCACCAGCAGCAGCGCCACGTAAATCCAGTGCAGCACGCCCGATGCGACCACATAGATCCAGCTTGCCGCGGCCGGAAGTCCGGCGATCGCGAGCAGGACCAGGCCGGCGATGCCGAGCGTCGCATTCATCATCGCCATCGACCGCGCGCGATCGAGCCCGCCGCGCAGCAGCGCATTCCAGCTCGCATGCAGGAGCGCGGCGAGCAGGACCATGGCGATGGAGAAGGGAGAGAGCAAAACTACCTCGTCGTCACAGCATCACCACCTGTCGTCCCTGCGAAGGCGGGGACCCATAACCCCTGGCCTTCGTTGTGAGCACGTTGCTTCAACGAGGATACTGGCGTCATCCAGAACATGGATGATACGGAGTATGGGGCCCCGCCTGCGCGGGGACGACGCCGAGTTTGTCGAACAATGACTACCGCTCGAACGCGGCCTTGAGACGGTTGAGCTGGGGCACCAGCGGATTGCCGATCGCGGCGCGTTCCGTCGCCGGCGCGTGGATGGTGGTGTCGAGGCGGCGGACTTTCGCCTGCAGCGTCATGGAGCGGGCGATCAGGTGCTGCAATTGCTGGGGCAGTTTCCCGACCGTGTCGGCGGCGCCGGGATCTGCGGCGGAAAGCTTGACCTTGGTCTTTTCGCGATTGGCCTGGGTCAGCGTCATTTCGCCTTCCTTGACCGCACGGTGCAGCAGCAGCCATGACGCGAGCTGCATCAGCCGCGTGGTCAGCCGCATGCTTTCGGTGGCGTAGGTCAAACTGACGGCGCGGTCGAGCGCCTTGGCTTCGGTGCGGCCGATGCCGTCGAGATAGGCCGCGGTTTCCTCGACCAGATCCATGCCGTCGCGGAACAGCGTGCCAAAGGCCGCGGAATTGGTCAGCCGTTCGCTGAACTGCACGAGACCGCTTTCGCTTGCACGATCCGACATGGTTAACGCCTCACGCCACTGTTTACGCGGCCGGTTTGGGTCGCCGGCTTATGATGAACAAATCATTGCGCGCCGGGCGCTGAGAGTCGAGTCACAACGCCTAATATGGTTTCCAGCCTTCGTTGTTCCGCAGCGCGCTCTCCGGCGCGAACCCGCCGACGTCCCATTGCGCGGCAAAGCCGGCGCAAAAAAAGAGCCGCCGTTTCCGGCGGCTTTTGAAGTTGATAACAGGGAGGCGTCAAACAGAGTGACAGGAGCCACTCGGTGTCCAAACCAGGACAATGCTGGTAATACGCGAGAAAGCTTAATCAATCGTAAACGAACGAATTTGTTTAAGCGCGGTTTGCCATGTCGGCCATTGGCCGAGCAGGAGACGGCCAACCTCTCCGCCATCTTCCCCGCAGGCGGGCACGGTGCGGTGTCTGGTTCTCAGGATTTGAAAAACCGGTCCGCCGCATCCTTGGACGAGCGCTTTTTCGCCGTCGCTTCCTTCAACCGCTCGATCTCGGAGGTGAGCAGCGCGATGCGCTCGGCGAGCTCCTCGACGGAGAGCAGATACAGATCCTGCCCGATCTCGTGAGTGATTTTCTTTCGCGGTTTGTCGTCATCCTCGGTGGCCATGTGTCTTGCTCCAAGACGTTAGTCTGGCTAATCAGGTCGGGCTTCAAGACATTTTCGCGCTTTTGTCAGGAAAAATCATGGAAAAGCTGCCCGCGCAAATGACCGTCGTCGCCATCAGCAAACCCGGCGGTCCGGAGGTGCTGGTGCCCGAAACCCGCGCGGTACCGGTGCCCGGGCGAGACCAGATCCTGATCCGGGTTCATGCAGCCGGCGTCAACCGTCCCGATGTGGCACAGCGCTCCGGCGCCTATCCGCCGCCGCCCGGCGCCAGCGATTTGCCCGGCCTCGAAATATCCGGCGAGGTCGTGGCGCTCGGCGAAGGTGCTGCCAAACACAAGCTCGGCGACCGGGTGATGTCGCTGGTGGCCGGCGGCGGCTACGCGCAATATTGCATCGCGCAGGATGCCCAGGCCATCGCGGTGCCGGCGACGCTGTCGATGCCGGAGGCCGGCGCCACGCCGGAAACGCTGATGACGGTGTGGCACAATGTGTTCGAGCGCGGCGGGCTTGCCCCGGGTGAGACGCTGCTGATCCATGGCGGCTCGTCGGGCATCGGCACCATGGCGATCCAGCTCGCAAAGGCGTTCGGCTCGAACGTGATCGTCACCGTCGGCTCCCAGGACAAGGCCGAGGCGTGCGTGAAGCTCGGCGCCGACCGCGCCATCAACTACAAGACCGCGGACTTCGTCGCCGAGGTGAAGACGGCGACATCGGGGGCCGGCGCCAATGTCATCCTCGACATGGTCGGCGGCGATTACATCGAGCGCAATTACGAGGCGGCGGCGATCGACGGACGGGTGGTGCAGATCGCGTTCCTCGGCGGCCCCAAGGCCACCGTCAATTTTGCCAAGCTGATGGTGAAACGCCTGCATCACACCGGCTCCACGCTGCGTCCGCGCAGCAATGCCGACAAGGCGGCGATGGTCGCCGCCATCGAAGCCAGGGTGATGCCGCTGATATGCGAGGGCCGCGTAAAGCCGTTGATGGACAGTACATTTCCGCTGCACCAGGCGTGCGACGCGCACCGGCGCATGGAAAGCAGCGAACATATTGGCAAAATTGTGTTGACGGTCTAACGGCACCGACACGATCCGCAACCGGAAACCCTTTGATTTTCCTCGCATTCATGTCATTTATCGCGCAACGCCGGACCGCCTTGCCGGTTCGGCGGCGTTGATCGGGGAGAACTGACTTTGCGTCTGATCAGGTGCCTTGCGCCGCTCGCGCTGGGCCTCATGATGTTTGCGGCGCCGCCGGCGCGCGCCATCGACGCCGTCAGCGTCCGCAGCGACGCGCCTGCCATCGATCTCACCGCGGTGCTCGATCATCAGCGCAACGACACCGACCGTATCCAGGTTTCGACGGCGCCCGGCACCGACGGCATTGTCCGCCGCATCGAAGTGCGGGCGCGCGAGGGCGGACAGAACTGGGTGGTGTTCGCGCTCGCCAACAACACCGACGATCAGCTCGATCGCCTGATCGTTGCCCCGCATTATCGCATCGTCTCGTCCGGCCTGCTGTGGCCCGATCTCGGACTGTCGCGCATCGCCACCATCACCCCGTCGACCGGCGATCGTCCGGAGAAGCAGGACAGCCCGACCGCCGACGTGTTCCGGATCACGCTCGATCCCGGCGCGGTCGTCACCTACGTCGTGGAGTTGCGCACCGACAAGCTGCCGCAGCTCTATCTGTGGGAGCCCGAAGCCTACAAGGACAAGGTCAACTCCTTCACGCTCTATCAGGGCATCGTGATCGGCATTTCCGGCCTTTTGGCGCTGGTGCTGACCATCCTGTTCGTGGTCAAGGGCAGCATCATGTTTCCCGCCGCCGCCGCGTTGGCATGGGCGGTGCTGGTCTATATCGGCGTCGATTTCGGCTTCTGGGGCAAGGTGCTCGACATGTCGAACAATGCCGAGCGGGTCTGGCGCGCGGCCGGCGAGGCGATTCTGGCCGCGACGCTGCTGGTATTCCTGTTCGCCTATCTCAATTTGAGCCGCTGGCACGTGCGCTATTCCCACATCACCGTGGGCTGGCTCGCGTTCCTGGCGTCGCTGGTGGCGCTGGCGCTGTTCGACCCGGCGGTTGCGTCCGGCATTGCGCGGATATCGCTGGTGCTGATCGCGGTCGCCGGTTTTGCGCTGATCGTCTACCTTTCCACCCACGGTTTCGATCGAGCGGTGCTGCTGATCCCGACCTGGTTCCTGCTGGTGGTCTGGGTCGTCGCCGCCGGCATGACGGTGGCGGGCAGCGTCACCAACGATATCGTCGGCCCCGCATTGCTCGGCGGGCTGGTGCTGATCGTGATGCTGATCGGATTCACGGTGATGCAGCACGCCTTCGCCGGCGGCGGCATGACCACCGGCATCGTCTCCGATATCGAACGCCGCGCGCTGGCGCTGACCGGCTCCGGCGATTTGGTCTGGGACTGGGACGTCGCTGCGGACAAGGTCTTCACCAGCCCCGAAACCGAGGCATTGCTCGGCCTGAAACGCGGCACGCTGGAAGGCCCGGCGGCGAAATGGCTGGAGGTATTGCACCCGCTCGATCAGGACCGCTTTCGCGCGGCGCTCGATAGCGTGCTGGATCAGCGCCGCGGCCGGCTGGTGCAGGATTTTCGCTTACGCACGCCGGACGGTCATTTCATGTGGTTCGCGCTGAAGGCTCGCCCCGTGGTCGGCTCCGACGGCGAAGTATCGCGCGTGGTCGGTACGCTAACCGACGTCACCGAAGCCAAGAACGCCGAGGAGCGGCTGCTGCACGATTCGGTGCATGACAATCTCACCGGGCTGCCGAACCGGAAACTGTTCATCGACCGCCTCGGCGCGGTGGCGAATTTCGCGAAAACCATGCCGAGCCTGAGGCCGACCTTGATGGTGATCGACCTCGACCGCTTCAAGCAGGTCAACGATTCCGTCGGCATCTCGGTCGGCGATTCCATCCTGCTGACTTTGGCGCGGCGGCTGACCCGCATCCTCAAACCGCAGGATACGCTGGCGCGGCTGGCCGGCGACCAGTTCGGCCTGATCCTGATGTCGGAGCAGGATCAGGCCAAGATCACCG
The DNA here is from genome assembly GCF_964252615.1 of uncultured Bradyrhizobium sp. NCBI lineage: Bacteria > Pseudomonadati > Pseudomonadota > Alphaproteobacteria > Hyphomicrobiales > Nitrobacteraceae > Bradyrhizobium > uncultured Bradyrhizobium sp. Next base: position 99,739 of record NZ_CAXUNQ010000011.1, on the reverse strand, counting down.
CCTTTGCCGAAACCATCCGCAAGACCATCCGCGCCCCGATCGCCTTCAACGACCGCGAGATTTTCCTTACCGCCTCGATCGGACTTGCGCTCTCTGACCCGCAGACGCAGCTATCCGAGGAGATCATCAAGGACGCCGAGCTTGCGATGTATCATTCCAAGCGCATCGGCGGCGATCGCATCGACGTCTACAAGCCGGCGATGCGCGCGCGCAAGACCGACCGGCTGACGCTGGAATCCGAGCTTCGCCGCGCCATCGAGCGCGAGGAAATCACCATTTTGTACCAGCCGATCGTGCGGCTGGAGGATCGCTCCATCGCCGGCTTCGAGGCGCTGGCGCGCTGGGATCATCCGAAGCTCGGACGCATGGCGCCGCAGGAATTCATCACCATCGCCGAGGAAATCGGGCTGATCGTCGACCTCGGCATGTTCGTGATGGACCAGACCGCGCGGCAGCTTTCCATCTGGCAGCGCGCGATGCGCTCGCGCGAGCCGATCTTCGCCAGCGTCAACGTCTCGTCGCGGCAGTTGCTGCGGCACGATCTGATCCACGACATCCGCACCGTGCTGTCGCGCTCCTCGGTGGCGCGCGGCACGCTGAAGCTGGAATTGACCGAATCGCTGGTGATGGAAAATCCGGAGCATGCCGCGCAGATGCTGCACCGGATCCGCGAACTCGGCACCGGATTGTCGCTGGATGATTTCGGCACCGGGCACTCGTCGCTTGCCTACCTGCAGCGCTTTCCGTTCGACACCATCAAGATCGACCAGTCCTTCGTGCGCACCACCAGCCGCGGCACGCGGCCGGTGATCCTCAAATCGATCATCGCACTCGCCCACGACCTCGGCATGGACGTGGTCGCCGAAGGCGCCGAGACCGATTCGGATGCGGTGGAGCTGTACCAGTTGGGCTGCGAATACGCGCAAGGTTTCGCGTTCGGCGAGCCGATGGACGCCGACGCCGCGATGCGGCTCTTGACCGAAGAGCGGCTGGAAGCGGCGAGCTGACACACGCGACAAGCTTTTGGCTGTCGTCCCCGCGCAGGCGGGCCCCATAGCCACAGGATTTTCGATTTAAACGGAAGATGGGTGAGACCATCTCACCGATCACCGACTACGGTGGTTATGGGTCCCCGCCTTCGAGCGGGGACGACACCAACATTGTTTAAGCGTGCCCTGCTTCGTTCGACAGCATGCCGGGATCGATGCCGATCTTGCGCAGCGCGCGGAGGTATTTTTCCTCGATGTCGCGGCCGAAAATCAGGTCCGGGTCGGCGTCGCAATGCAGCCAGCCATTATGCTGAATTTCGGTTTCAAGCTGTCCCGGCGCCCAGCCGGCGTAGCCGAGCGCCAGGATCGCGTGCTTCGGACCCGCGCCCTTGGCGATCGCCTTCAAAATATCGACGGTCGCCGTCAGGCAGATCTGGTCGTCGATCGGCAGCGTCGCGTCCTGAATGAAGAAGTCGCTGGAGTGCAGCACGAAGCCGCGGCCGGTATCCATGGGGCCGCCGCGCAAGACCTTCATGCTGCCGGCGTTTTCCGGCAGCCTGATCTGATCGGCCTTCTGGATGATGTCGAGCTGCACCAGCAATTCCGGAAAATCGATGCTGCCCGCCGGGCGGTTGACGACGATGCCCATGGCGCCTTCGGACGAATGCGCGCAGAGATAGATCACCGAATGCGCAAAGCGCGGATCTTCCATCACCGGCATCGCGATCAGCATCTGGCCGTCAAGATAACCGCGGCCGGACTCGTCCTTATCCGCATCGGCGGTCTTGCGTCGGCCGCCAAGCGGCCGTTTGCGTGTCGGGTCCATCAGCGCGAGACTCTCATGGTGGCGCTTATCCTGATATCGGGTGGCCGTGCTGTCAATCAAGTCGCGCCGGACCGGAACGGATCACAAGCATTTCAATGGTTTGCCGATACGCTTGGCTGTAGATACGTTTGATGACGGTCATGGTTCCCACTCGCGCCGCGTTCGGTTTCGCCGCCATCATTGCGTCCTGCGCCACGCTGCCGGTGCTGGCGCAGGATTCCTCGCCCTGGCTCAAGGACGGCCACTCCGCGGTCCGGCTGCTGGCGGGATCGCGCAGCGGCGCGGTGCTGATGGGCGGCATCGCGTTCCAGCTGCAGCCGGGCTGGCATACCTATTGGCGAAATCCCGGCGATTCCGGCGTGCCGCCGCGATTCGACTTTGCCAAGTCGGACAATGTGGAGGCCGTGACCATTTTGTGGCCGGCGCCGATGAAATTTGCAGACGGCGCCGGCGGCACCTCGCTGGGCTATCAGAGGCAGGTGGTGCTGCCGCTGCGGATCGTCGCAAAAAACGCCGACAGGCCGGTGACGCTGCGCGCCGAGATCAGTTACGCGGTATGCGAAAAAATCTGCATCCCGGTCGAGGCCCGCGCCGAACTCGCCTTCACCAGCGTGGCCAGCACCGAGGACCAGGCGCTGTTCGCGGCGCTCGACAGCGTGCCGAAACCGGCCACGATCGGCGATCCCAACCCGATCACCATCCGGGACGTCAAGCGCGACGGCAATACCGGGATGGTCGTCGAGGTCGCCGCACCCGACGGCAGCGACGTCAATCTGTTCGTCGAAGGCCCGACCCCGGACTGGGCGCTGCCGGTGCCGAAATTGCTCGACCATGGACCGCCGGGAATCAAGCGCTTCGCATTCGATCTCGAAGGCCTGCCACCGGGCGCCAGCCCCGACGGCGCCGCGCTGAAGCTGACGCTGGTCGGCGCCGACCGGTCCTACGAGTTCAATGTGAATTTGAATTGACCCGAAGGGTCATTCCGGGACACGCGTCTTCGCGTGGACTCGGAATCCCTAACCACGATTGGGATTATGGATTCCGGGCCCGCGCCAAGAGGCGCATCCCGGAATGACGAAAGTTGAGCCCAACCGAATCTTAACGAATCGTTGATATTCCGAAATCATCGCCGCGCCTGATGCGGCAATGAGGATTTCTCCGTGGCCGTGACCGACGCGCAATCCACCCCACACAATGCGGGCGCTGTTGCGCGGCTGCGCGCGATGTTCGGCCGTGTCGTTGGCGGCTCCGGCGACGCCTCGCTGACCAAACGCCTTGCCGGCACCATCTTCATGATCCGTATCGTCAGCGCCGCGCTGGCGTATCTGTCGCAGATCCTGCTGGCGCGGTGGATGGGCGGCGCCGATTACGGCGTCTATGTCTATGTCTGGACCTGGGTGCTGCTGCTCGGCAGTATGATGGATTTCGGCATCTCGGTATCGGCGCAAAAACTCATTCCCGAATATCGCGCCAGCGGCAGCCATCATCTGCTGCGCGGCTTCCTGACCGGCAGCCGCTGGATGACATTCGTCGTGTCGTCGGTGGTTTCGGCGCTGCTCGCCTTCGTCGTCAAACTGCTGTCGCCCTGGATCGAAACCGGCGCCGTGGTGCCGCTGATGATCGGCTGCGCAACGCTGCCGGCCTTCGTCGTCGCCAACACCCAGGACGGTATCTCGCGCGCGCATGACTGGATGCGGCTCGGGCTGATGCCGCAATTCGTGGTGCGGCAGTCGCTGATCATCGGTTTTACCGCAGGGTCCTTCGCGCTCGGCTTCCATCTCGACGCCTCCGCCGCGATGCTGGCAAGTGCGGCGGCGGTGTGGATCGCCATGGCCGGCCAGATGATCGCGCTCAATCGCCGCCTCGGCGAGACCATCGAAGCCGGCCCGAAATCCTACGACTTCCGCGGCTGGCTCGCGGTGTCGCTGCCGATCCTGATGGTCGAAGGCTTCTATCTGCTGCTGTCCTACACCGACGTATTGCTGCTGCAGCAGTTCCGTTCCTCCGAGGAGGTCGGGGTTTACTTCGCAGTGGTGAAGACGCTGGCGCTGGTGTCGTTCATTCACTACGCGATGTCGGCGACCACCGCACACCGCTTTGCCGAATATCATGCCGCCGGCGACAAGGCGCGGCTTGCGGCCTATGTCGCGCACGCGATCCAATGGACATTCTGGCCGTCGGTGGCCGCGACCGCGGTTCTGCTGGCATTCGCCAAGCCCCTGCTGTGGCTGTTCGGGCCGCAATTCGTCGTGGGTACCGACATCATGTTCATCGCCGCCATCGGTCTCGTGGTGCGCTCGGCGATCGGGCCGGTGGAACGCCTGCTCAACATGCTCGGCCACCAGCACGTCTGCGCGCTGGCCTACGCGTCGGCCTTCGTCGTCAATGTGGTGTTGTGCGTGATCTTGATTCCGCGGTTCGGCGGCCATGGCGCCGCAGCCGCGACCTCGATGGCGCTGGCGTTCGAAACCGCGCTGCTGTTCTGGATCGTGCGACGGCGGCTCGGCCTGCACGTGCTGGCGTTCGGGAAAAACCGTAAGGCGGGTTAGCGACCCCATCCCCGGTGGCGCGACGAGCGAGGGCGGAAGCGCTTCGCTCATCCCGCCCTGCGCGCTGCCTACCCCGCGGTCCAGCCGCCGTCGATCGACAGGTTGGCGCCGGTGATCTGGGCGGCGTCGTCGCCGCATAAAAACAGCGCCAGCGCCGCCACCTGCTCGGGGGTGACGAACTGTTTGGTCGGCTGGGCTTCCAGCAGCACGTCGTGGATCACCTGCTCCTTGGTCAGGTTGCGCGCCTTCATGGTGTCGGGAATCTGCTTCTCGACCAGCGGCGTCCAGACATAGCCCGGCGAAATGCAGTTGCAGGTGATCTTGAAGGTCGCAAGCTCCAGCGCCACGGTCTTGCTCAGCCCGGCGATGCCGTGCTTGGCGGAGATATAGGCGGACTTGAACGGCGAGGCGACCAGCGAATGCGCGGACGCGGTATTGATGATGCGGCCCCAGCCGCGCTTCTTCATGCCCGGCACGGCGGCGCGGATGCCGTGAAATGCCGACGACAGGTTGATGGCGATGATCGCGTCCCACTTCTCGACCGGGAATTCCTCGATCGGGGCGACGAACTGGATGCCGGCATTGTTGACCAGCACATCGACCGATCCGAACGTGCTTTCGCCAAGCGCCACCATGGCGGCGATTTCCGCGGGCTTTGTCATGTCGGCCGGTGAGTGGACCGCCTTGACCTTGAAGTCGGATTCGATCGCCGCGCGCTCTTTCTCGATGTCGGCGGGCGCGCCCATGCCGTTGAGCACGATATTGGCGCCGGCGCCGGCGAACGCGCGTGCATAAGCGAGGCCGATGCCGCTGGTCGATCCTGTCACTACCGCGGTCTTGCCTGTCAATATACCCATCTATCAGCTCCTGCTCTGCTATGCCCGCTTCAGGGGGTCTTTGTCGTCTTGCGTCAATACGTACACCGCCATCGGTTCGTCGTTCTGCGGCAAGCGAAGCCAGTCCTGGTCGCGCATGGCGCGCTCGATATCGCGCCGGCCGGCGCGGCGGTGCTCGGCAACCGCCAGCGGTGAAAAATTGTAATCGCGCGAAGCAACCTCGGGCAGCGCACTGTGGTAGGTCAGATGGACCACCGTGACCATGCCTTCCGACGGGGCGACCGGACTTTCAGTTCCGGCAACGCTGCGGCCGGACGGAGGAAGCTGCCCGGCGTTGTAGAGAGTCCTGTTCTTTTTGGTATTGATCTCGGTCCGGCTGGCGAAGCGAATGTCCTTTTCGCGTTCGGCGATCTCGCCCAGCGAGGTCGGCAGGACGCCGGCGGCGCTGAACAGGTCGAGCTGGAAGACCAGAAGGTTGTCCTGTCCCTTGTGTTTCAGCACGTGGTCGAGCGGCGTATTGGAGATCAGGCCGCCGTCCCAGAAATAATCATCGCCGATCCGCACCGCGGGAAATCCCGGCGGCAGTGCTGCCGAGGCCATGATATGTTCGGGACCGATGACGGTGGGCATGTCGCCTTTGTTGTCGAAATACATCTGCGCGCCGGTCGCGACGTTGACCGCGCCGACGCTGATCCGCACCCCCTCCTTGCTGTTGATGAGGTCGAAATCGACCATTTCCTTCAGCGTCTCGCGCAACGGCTCGGTGTCGTAGAAACTCAAAGCCGTCAGATCGTCCGCGGACTGAAAGGGCAGCGGCGGAAACCGCGGCTTGAAAAAACCGGGTACGCCGGCCAGCATGATGACGCCGGCGTTCCATTCAGTCACCGCCGTGCGCGAACCTTCGCCCGAGAGCCATGGAACTGCGGGCCAAGTCGCCTGCGACGACATCCGGTCCCAGAACGCGCTCAGCCGCTGGTGGCGGTTTTCGGGCGTGTTGCCGGCGATCAGTGCGGCATTGATCGCCCCGATCGAAATGCCGGCGACCCATTGCGGCGCAAAGTTGCATTCGCACAGCGCCTCGAACGCGCCGACCTGATAGGAGCCAAGCGCGCCGCCGCCCTGAAGCACCAGAACGGGACAGGCATCGGCCGGCATGCCGGCGTCGGGCTGGACCCGGATCGTCTCATCGGTCATCGGTTATACCGCAGTGCAAAACAGCAACGTGACGGCAGATGCCGTCGCCGTCAACCGATGAAGTTGGACAGTCAGCGCTGCTCGGTCGATGCCATGATCAGCGTCCAGAATACCTTGTATTTGGTATTCGGCGCATAGCTCGCCGCGATGCCTAGTTTCGTGACCCCGTTTTTCAGCATATTGGCCCGGTGCGGCGGGGAATCCCGCCAGCCGGAAAAAGCTTCAGCCAGCGTGTGATAGCCCGCGGATACGTTTTCCACCGCCAGGGTGGCCGGATATCCCCCCGCGTTCAGGCGCTTTGCCAGCGGTCCCTTCACGTCGTGGTCGAGCTTATTACGGCTTGCCATCGCCTGCGACTGCGATTCCGCGAGCTTCATCAGCGCCGGATCGACCGCCACGCCGCCGAGGCCGTTGTTCTGCCGGTACAGCGAGATCATCGACGCCGCGGCTTGCGGATCGAGCGTGGCGCCGCCGTTGGCCATGCTCAGATACATGGTCGGCTGCTCGACGACGGGAGCCTCCGCGGCGCACCCGCCAAGCGCCAACAGCCCGAGAATGGCAATCGCCCGTGTCATTAAAATCCCCCAGATCGGCTGCAGTTGTTGCATGCCAACCATGGCTGAATGGTGAACGGACGGCAGAATGGTTATTTCGTCATCGCCGGGCTCGTCCCGGCCATCCGCGTCTTGCTCTGTTGACAGGGGGTGGACGTGGATGCCCGGCACCGGGCCGGCATGACGAGGACCGGCCTGGTCCTAGGCCGCGAAAATCCGGTACCGTCTCGGATGCAAGCCGATCATGTCGCCCGTCCGCAGTTTGCGGTCGCGCGGCGCGTCGATCTCGATCAGCGTGGCGCCGTTGCCGGACGAAAGTGCGACTTCGGCGCGCTGGGTTGGGCCGAACGTGCGCACCCGGCGCACCGCGCCCTCCAGCACGCCGCTGCCGACCGGCCCGATCTGCATGTCATGGCGGCGCACGAACAGGTTGGACGGCCCGCATTTGGCGCCGTCGGAGGCGATGTTGAGCACCTTGCCATCGAGCCGCACGTGGCCTTCGTCCACCTGCACCGGCAGCACGATGGACTCGCCGATGAAGCCATGCACGAAGGCGGTCGCCGGCTGGTCGTAGACCTCCCCGGGCGTGCCGATCTGCTCGATGCGGCCCTTGTCCATCACCACCACGCGGTTGGCGACTTCCAGCGCCTCTTCCTGGTCGTGGGTAACGAAGATCGAGGTGACGTTGATCTCCTCGTGCAGCGTGCGCAGCCACTGCCGCAGTTCCTTGCGGACCTTGGCGTCGAGGGCGCCGAACGGCTCGTCCAGCAGCAGGATGCGCGGCTCGATCGCCAGCGCCCGTGCCAGCGCGATACGCTGGCGCTGGCCGCCGGACAACTGGCTGGGATAGCGATTGGAGAGCCAGTCGAGCTGCACGAGGTCGAGCAGCTCCGTTACCCGCGCACGAATGCCGGCCTCGTCCTTGCGAATGGCGCGGGGCTGCACGCGCAGTCCGAACGCGACGTTCTCGAACACCGTCATGTGCCGGAACAGCGCGTAGTGCTGGAATACGAAGCCGACATGGCGCTCGCTGGCGCCTTGCGCCAACGCGTCTTCGCCGTCGAACGAAACCGCGCCGGAATCCGGCCAGTCCAGGCCCGCGATGATGCGCAGCAGCGTGGTCTTGCCCGAGCCCGACGGCCCCAGCAGCGCCAGCAGCTCGCCATTGCCGACCTTGAGGTCGACGTCGTCGAGCGCTGCAAACGCGCCGAACTTTTTTACGATGTTGCGAACTTCAATCACCGACGAGTTCCTGGTCCAGGTGCCGTTCGAGAATCGCTTTCATGACCAGCGTGATCAGCGCCAGCATCGCAAGCAGCGAGGCGATCGCGAATGATGAAACGAATTGGTATTCGTTATAGAGAATTTCAACCAGCAGGGGCATGGTGTTGGTTTCACCGCGAATGTGCCCGGATACCACCGACACCGCGCCGAATTCGCCCATCGCGCGTGCGTTACATAATAACACGCCATACAATACGCCCCATTTGATATTGGGCAAAGTGACGCGGAAGAAGGTCTGCAGGCCGGAGGCGCCGAGCGATATCGCGGCTTCCTCCTCCAACGTACCTTGTTCATGCATCAGCGGAATCAGCGCCCGCGCCACGAACGGAAAGGTCACGAAGGTGGTCGCCAATGCGATGCCGGGCACCGCGAACAGCACCTGCATGTCGTGCGCCTGCATCCACGGTCCCCAATATCCCTGCGCGCCGAACAGCAGCACGAAGACCAGGCCGGAAATCACCGGGCTTACGGAAAACGGCAAGTCGATCAGCGAGATCAAGAACGTCTTGCCGGCGAATTCGAACTTGGTGATGGCCCAGGCGGCGATGACCCCGAATACCAGGTTGAGGCTGACGGAAATCGCAGCAACCAGCAGCGTCAGCTGGATGGCCGACAGCGCCTCGGGATCGGCGAGCGCCGAAAAATAGGCGCCTATTCCCTTGGAGAACGCCTGCGCGAACACTACCACCAGCGGCAGCACCACGAACACGGTAAGGAAGGTTATCGCGATGGCGATGAGGGTGAAGCGAACGAGCCGGGGCTCGGTGCGGGTGTCGGCTCGGGCGGGCAATGACAGGGGTTGGACCTCGGTCATACCGCTCTACCTTCGTCATTCCGGGACGCGTCACCTGGCGCAGGCCCGGAATCCATCCGCACGAGGGCGGTTATGAATTCCGGGCTCGGTCGCCGCGCGCCTGAGCCGGAATGACGGTCCTTATGTTTGGTGCGCATCCTCAAAATTCTCAATGCGCCGGAATGCGCGTCTGCGCCCAGCGCTGGATTCGGTTGACGGCGAAAATGATCAGGAAGGCGGCGACCAGCATGACAACGGCAATCGCGGTGGCATCGGCATAGCGGAATTCCGACAGCCGGATCACGATCAGCAGCGGCGCGATCTCGGACACATTCGGCAGATTGCCGGCAATGAAGATGACCGAGCCGTATTCGCCGACCGCCCGTGCGAACGCCAGCGCGAAGCCGGTCAGCATCGCCGGTATCAGGCTGGGCAGGATCACTTTTGAAACCGTGTGCCAGCGGTTGGCGCCGAGGCTGGCGGCGGCTTCCTCGATCTCGGCGTCGAGGTCGATCAGTACCGGCTGCACCGTGCGCACCACGAATGGAATGCCGATGAAAATCATCGCGATGAAGATTCCGACCGGCGTGAACGCCACCTTGATGCCGAGTTCGGCCAATGGCGCGCCGAGCCAGCCTTTCTGGGCAAATAGCGATGTCAGCGCGACCCCGGCGACCGCGGTCGGCAGCGCGAAGGGGATATCGACGATGGCGTCGAACAACCGGCGCGCCGGAAACCGGTAGCGCACCAGCGCCCAGACGATGATCATCCCCATCGCCAGATTGACGAGCGCGGCGGCAAACGCGAGGCCGAACGACAGCTTCAATGCGTTAAGGGTGCGACGGCTGGTGACGATGACCCAGAACTGGTCAAGGCTCAGCTCGAACGTTTTGAGGAATAGCCCGGCGAGCGGGATCAGGACGATGATCGACAGCCACGTCAGGGTCAGTCCCATGGTGAGACCGAATCCCGGCAAGGTGCTGCGTCGTCCCGGCGCTGCGCTCACAATGCCCCCTGAAAACCCTGGTCGGATCAGTTCTTGTAAATCTGGTCGAAAACGCCGCCTTCGCCGAAGTGCTCCTTCTGCGCCTTGGTCCAGCCGCCGAACGCGTCGTCGATCGTGAACAGTTCCACCTTGGCGAAGGACGCCTCGTATTCCCTGGCGATCTCCGGATCGCGCGGACGATAGGAATTGCGTGCGGCAATTTCCTGACCTTCCTTTGTATACCAGTACTTCAGATAGGCTTCCGCAACTTCGCGCGTGCCCTTTTTATCCGCAACCGCATCGACCACGGCAATCGGGGGCTCCGCCAGAATCGAGAGCGGCGGCGACACGATCTCGAACTTGTCCTTGCCGAATTCGCGCTGCGCGAGAAACGCCTCGTTCTCCCATGCCAGCAGCACGTCGCCGACGCCGCGCTCCACAAAGGTCACGGTCGAGCCGCGCGCGCCGGTGTCGAGCACCGGCACATTCTGGTAAAGATCGGCTACGAATTTCTTGGCCTTGTCCGCGGAGCCGAATTTCTTTTGCGCATAGCCCCAGGCGGCGAGATAATTCCAGCGCGCGCCTCCGGAGGTTTTGGGATTCGGCGTGATCACGCTGACGCCCGGCTTGACCAGATCGTCCCAATCCCTGATGCTTTTCGGATTACCCTTGCGCACCAGGAAAACGATGGTCGACGTATAGGGCGAGGCATTAAGCGGCAGGCGCTTTTGCCAGTCGGCAGGCAGCAGGCCCTTGCCCGCAATGGCATCGATATCATAGGCGAGCGCCAGGGTGACGATATCGGCCTTGAGGCCGTCGATCACCGCGCGCGCCTGCGAGCCGGAGCCGCCATGCGATTGTTTGATTTCGACGCTCTTGCCGGTTTGCTTTTGATAGGCGGCGCTGAACGCCTTGTTGAAATCGACATACAGCTCGCGGGTCGGATCGTAAGATACGTTGAGCAGCGATATATCGGCGGCATAAGCCGCGCCGGCCCAGACCAGGGCGGCAACGACGACAAGAATACGGCGGATCATCCTGATCTCCATCGGCTCGATGAAAGCATCGTCTGCGCGTCCATAACTCGGGACAAACCGGCCCCAAGTCAACGAAACCACGTTTCCTTGTTTGCAACGCGGCAGAATCAATATCCTATGAAATCTTCATCGTATGGATGCCGCATTCCGTCTTCGATCTCCCGCGCCAGCGGCCGGCGCGGGCGTCTTCGTCCAGCTCGGTCCGGCTGGTACATGGCATGCATCCGACCGACAGATATCGTGACGCCGTAAGCGGATGCGGCGGCAGTTTTGCGTCCGCATAAATCGCCGCGACGTGCTCGCGGGAGATGTTCGCGAACGGATTGAATTTCAAGCGTATGCCGTCTTCCTCGACAACGGCAATCGCCGCGCGGGCGCGGCCCTGAAAGCGCTTGCGCCCGTTGATCCACGCATCGAACGGCGCCAGCGCGCGCGCCAGCGGCTCGACCTTTCTGATCCGGCAGCACGCGTCCGGATCGGAGAACCACAGGTCGCGATCGGGATCGGCGTGATCGAGCGTTGCATCCGACGGCTTGATGGAACGGACATCGCGCAGCCCCAGCGCCGCGATCAGCGCGTCGCGATAGGCCAGCGTTTCCGCAAACAGCCAGCCGGTATCGAGAAAGATCACCGGGATAGCCGGATCGACATCGGCCACCACCTTCAGCAGTGCTGCGGATTCGGTTCCGAACGAAGACACCAGGGCAAGACGGTCGCGGCCGACCGCGCGCAACGCCGCCGCGACGATTTGCTGCGGCGCCGCGTCGCGCAGCAGGCGATCAAGCGCCTCGGCCGACGGAAATTCATCGGCCGGCGGCGTCCGCTCCGCTGCCGTTCGATGGGCGAGCGTGCTCACTGGCTGGCGCTTTCCGAATGACGCTGCTGCATCCGCCGGTGCAGCGCGGTGGCGCGGCCGTCGCCGGTGGGCTGATAAAACACCGAGTAGCGCTTTATCGTACTGGCGAAGGCCTCCGCATCGCCGTCTTTTTTCACCTCGAGCGCATCGAAGCCGGCGCGCAGCATGAACACGAATTGATCGCGCAACACCTGCCCGGTCGCGCGCAGTTCGCCGCGATAGTCGTGCCGCTCGCGCAGCAGCCGCGCCTGGCTGTAGGCCCGGCCATCCCGGAAGGTCGGGAACACCAGCGCCACCATTGCAAGCCGGCCGAGGTACGGCACGAGCTCGTCGACGTCCCGATTGTTCGGCCAGATCACTCCGAGCTTGCCGAGCCGCCGCGACAGTATTCCGGCGTCGGCAAGCAACCGCGCCGCGGAAATCAATACCGGGCCATCGCCGGGAATCTCGGCGGCGTCGTCGACATGGACGAACGCGTCACGGGTGATTTTTCCGTGTTTAACGAGTGGCATAGACGCGCTCCCTGAATGGTTCGACGCCGAGCCGCTTGACGGCGTCGACGAACAATTCGTCGGGCCACGCGCGCAGCGCCAGATAAGCTTCAACGATATCCTCGACCACGTCGGCGACCTCGGCATATGGCACCGACGGTCCGATCAAGGTGCCGACCTCGGCATGCTCGTCGGCGCGGCCGCCGATGGTGATCTGGTAGAATTCCTCGCCGTTCTTCTCGACGCCGAGAATGCCGATATGGCCGACGTGATGATGCCCGCAGGCATTGATGCAGCCGGAAATGTTGACGTGCAGCCTTCCGATCAGGTTGGCGACGTCGTGATTGGCGAAACGGCGGGTCAATTCCTGCGCGATCGGAATCGAGCGCGCGTTGGCCAGCGAGCAGTAATCCAGTCCCGGACAGGCGATGATGTCGGTGACCAGATTGACGTTCGGCGTCGCAACGCCGATTTTATCAAGCGCGCGCCACAGCGCCGGCAGATGGCGCTTGGCGACATGGGGCAGCGCCAGGTTCTGCTCATGGCCGACGCGGATTTCGCCGAACGAGTACTTGTCGGCGAGATCGGCGATCGCATCCATCTGGTCCGCGGTGGCGTCGCCGGGCGGCCCGCCGACGGGTTTCAGGGACAAGGTGACGATCGCGTAGCCCGGCACCTTGTGGGGCGCTACCGAATTCTTGCGCCACGCCTCGAACTGGGGATCATGCGCGGCTTTCTTCAGCTCGTCCGGCATGTGCGCAAGTTTTTCGTAGGCCGGATAGGAAAAGCGCGAGCGGATGTCCTCGACCACGGCCTCGTCCAGCGTCAGCGCGCTGTCGCCCATTTGCCGCCACTCGTCCTCGACCTCCTGGGCGAATTTTTCAATGCCGAGTTCGTGCACCAGGATCTTGATGCGCGCCTTGTAGATATTGTCGCGGCGGCCGTACTGGTTGTAGACGCGCAGGATCGCCTCGACGTAGCTCAACAGATCGCGCCCGGCCACAAACGGTCTGATGGTCTTGCCGATGAACGGCGTACGGCCGAGCCCGCCGCCGACCAGCACCTCAAAGCCGGTCTCGCCGGCGCCGTTCTTGTGCAGCCGCAGCCCGATGTCGTGCACCTTGATCGCGGCGCGATCATGCGCGGACGCCGTGATCGCGAATTTGAACTTGCGCGGCAGGAACGAGAATTCCGGGTGCAGCGTTGTGTACTGCCGCAGCAATTCGGACCAGATGCGCGGATCCTCGACCTCACCGGGGGCGACGCCGGCCCATTGATCCGAGGTGACGTTGCGGGTGTTGTTGCCTGAAGTCTGCATGGCGTGGATGCCGACCTCGGCGAGATCGGCCAGCGCATCCGGCAGATCGGCCAATTTGATCCAGTTGAACTGGATGTTCTGCCGCGTGGTGAAATGGCCGTAGCCGCGATCGTAGCGCCGCGCCACATGCGCCAGCCGGTGCAATTGCTTCGACGACAGCGTGCCGTAGGGGATCGCCACCCGGAACATGTAGGCGTGCAGTTGCAGATAGACGCCGTTCTGCAGCCGCAGCATCTTGAACTCGTCTTCGGTGAGTTCGCCGGACAACCGGCGTTTCACCTGATCGCGGAATTCGCAGACGCGCTCGTTGATCAGCGTGCGGTCGAGTTCGTCGTAAGCATACATGGTGCGATGGCCTATGCCGGAATCGGAATGCCGGCGGTGACGCCCTGGCGGCGGATATGTTCGCGCAGATTGCCGGGTTTGACCGTGCCGCTGTCGTCGACCTCTACCGGCGCGATGTAGGCGCCGATCGCGCCGACATCGTCGGCAACCGCTTCGGCGAGCAAGGCGCGCGCAGCATCCGACGTGCGGACGATCGCCGCATCCGACAGATCGGCGGACCAGGCCTTCGCGGTGCGATAGATCACGATGCCGTCCCAGGTGCGGTTGGCGGTGACCACCGAGGGGCCGGCAATCCTGATCTTTTTCTGTTCGAGCGGGGAGGTCATTCGGCGGCTACCAGAAAGTTCGAGAGGAGGGAATCGAGGCCGGCGTCGCGCCATGGCGTCGAATGCGCGACGACGTCGCCGATGACGAGGATGGCAGGACCGCTGTCGATGCGCTGCACCAGCGCCGGCAATTCATTCAGGGTGCCGGCCACGGCTTGCGAATCCGGCCGGGTCGCGCGCGCGAATACGCCGACCGGCGTCTGCGGCGAGCGGCCTGCCGCCAAAAGGCCAGCGCGGATCGATGGCGCCGCGGTCATGCCCATGTAAACCACGACCGTCATCTTGACGTCGGTCAGCGTGCTCCAGTCGACGGTTTCAGCATCCCTGGCCTTGTGCGCGGTGAGAAAGGTGATGCGCAACGCCTCGTTGCGGAAGGTCAGCGGCACTTCGGATTGCGCGGCGGCGCCAAGCCCGGCGGTGATCCCGGGAATCACCGAATAGGCGACGTCGGCCTTGCGCAGCGCTTCGATTTCCTCGCCGCCCCTGCCGAAGATGAACGGGTCGCCGCCCTTCAGCCGCACTGCGCGCTGGCCGGACTTCGCCGCGTCAATCAAAAGCCTGTTGATGGCATCCTGGCCGATGCCGGGTTTTCCGACGCGACGCCCGACCGGAACCCGCGCAGCATCGCGGCGGGCGCGATCGAGAATTTCCGGTGCGACCAGTTCGTCGTAAAAGATGACGTCGGCATCCTGCAGCGCACGTAACGCCTTGACGGTGAGCAGATCCGGATCTCCGGGGCCGGCTCCGACCAGCGTTACCCTGCCTTCTGCGCGGCCTGCCGGTGCGCCGGCGAAAGCCGACGGGTCGGCAATATGCTTCAGCGCCGCTTCGGCCTCATCACCGCGGCCTGCGAGCACCAGCGCGCCGATCGGGCCATCGACAATGCGCTCCCAGAACCGGCGCCGCAGCGCGAATTCCGGAATCCGGCCGTGCATGGCCTTGCGCCGCCGGCCGATAAAGCTTGCAAGATCGCCGATCCGGGCCGGCAGCACCGCCTCGATGCGCTCGCGCACCCGGCGCGCCACCACCGGCGAAGCGCCGCCGGTGCCGACCGCGACCACCACATCGCCGCGATCGACAATCGCCGGAAAAATAAACGTCGAGTGCTGGAGGTCGTCCATTACATTCACGGGCAGACCGAGCGCCTTGGCGCGTGACGACATCGCCGGCCCGATGTCGCCGGCGCCGGCGCAAAGGATCGCGATCACGCCCGACAGATCGGCTGTTCGCGGATCGCCTTCGGCGCGCTCGATCCGCGCCGCATCGACGGCATCCAATCCGGTCACATCGTGCCGGCCGTCGGTCGCATGCCAGCGAATATGTGCGCCCGCCGAGAGCAGCAGGCGCAGCTTTGCCCGCACCAGTTCGCCACCGCCAACGAGTAAGATGGAACCGGCCTGCAGATCGAGGAATACCGGCAGAAAGCGCATGAACACTCCTGTCCCGGCCACCCGGGGGTTGACTAGAATTATTTTCTATTTATGTCTGTTGCAAGCCTTGCAAAGAGAAAATTATTTCTTCTCTGTTGCGATGGACCTATAGAATTTTCTTCCTCTAACCTCAAGCGGCAGAGATGACCCTTCTCGATCACGCCGGCCGGATGCACGAGGTGCGCGGCGCGCCGGAGCCCCGCCACGCAGAGGCCATGCAAATATCGCACCCCGAAGCGTCTGGCGCTATGGACCACCTCGACGCGCTGGAAGCGCAGAGCATCTACATTTTCCGGGAAGCGTTCGCGCGGCTGAAGAAGCTGGCGCTGCTGTGGTCGCTGGGCAAGGACTCCAATGTGATGATCTGGCTGGCGCGCAAGGCCTTCTTCGGCCGCGTGCCGTTTCCGGCGCTGCATGTCGATACGGGAAAGAAATTTCCCGAGATGTATGCGTTCCGCGATCGCTACGGCAAGGAGTGGGAGCTGGATCTCAAGATCGAGCCCTGCCCGCCGATCGACGCGGTGGATTCAACCTTGCCGCCGGCGGCGCGATCGGCCGCGCGCAAGACCGAGGGGTTGAAACTCGCGCTGACAAAATACGGCTTCGATGGGCTGATCGCCGGCATCCGACGCGACGAGGAAGCCACCCGCGCCAAGGAGCGGGTGTTCTCGCCGCGCGGCATCGAGGGCGGATGGGACGTGCGCGACCAGCCGCCGGAATTCTGGGACCAGTTCAACGCCTCGCCGCCGCCGGGCGCGCACTTGCGCATCCATCCGATCCTGCACTGGACCGAGGCCGATATCTGGGCCTACACCAAGCGTGAACATATTCCGATCATCCCGCTGTATCTGTCGCAGAACGGCATGCGTTATCGCTCGCTTGGCGACGCCGACATCACCAGTCCGGTCGCCTCCGATGCATCCGACATCGACGAAATCCTCCATGAGCTGAACAGCACCAAAGTGCCGGAACGTTCCGGACGCGCGCTGGATCACGAGACCGAAGACGCCTTCGAGCGGCTGCGCGTCGCCGGCTATCTTTGAGAGTTCCCTAATTCGTCATTGCGAGCGAAGCGAAGCAATCCATGGTTCAGCCCACAAGCAAACGGAACGACGGACTGCTGCGCCGAGCCGCTCATCGGGCGGCGCTCCGCGCCGAACCGTCAGCCCGCAATGACAGCAAGTGAGTGCCGCCATGAACATGATGCTCTCCAAAACCGCCCAGGCGACCCCGAGCGGCACCACGCGCCAACAGGTTCGCATCGTCATCGTCGGCCATGTCGACCACGGCAAGTCCACACTGGTCGGACGGCTGCTGTACGAGACCGGCAGCCTGCCCGACGGCAAGCTCGAAATGCTGAAAGCCGTCAGCGCGCGGCGCGGCATGCCGTTCGAATGGTCGTTCCTGCTGGATGCACTGCAGACCGAGCGCGACCAGGGCATCACCATCGACACCACCCAGATCCGCTTCCGCACCCGCTCGCGTGATGTCGTGCTGATCGACGCACCCGGCCACGCCGAATTTTTGCGCAACATGATCACCGGCGCGTCGCAGGCCGACGGCGCGGTGCTGATCATCGACGCGCTGGAAGGCGTGCGCGACCAGACCCGACGGCACGGCTATCTGCTGCATCTACTCGGCGTCAAACAGGTTGCGGTGGTAGTCAACAAGATGGACCGCGTCGATTTCAGCGAAGCGCGGTTCGACGCCATCAGCGCCGAAATCACCGCCCACCTGATCGGCCTCGGCATTGCGCCCAGGGGCGTAATCCCGATTTCGGCGCGCGATGGCGATGGCGTTGCGGAACGCACGCCGCGGATCGCATGGTTCCACGGGCCGACCGTGGTCGAAGCGCTGGACGCGCTGGAGCCGGCACGGCCGCTGCAAGCGCTTGCGCTGCGGCTGCCGGTGCAGGCGATCTACAAATTCGACGACCGCCGCATCATCGCCGGACGAATCGAATCCGGCGGTTTGAACGCCGGCGATGAAATCGTCATCATGCCGTCGGCCAAGATCGCAAAGATCAAGACGGTCGAGAGCTGGCCGGCGACGCCGGTCCCGGGCCGCCAGACTGCCGGACGCTCGGTCGGCATCACGCTCGACCGCGAGCTGTTTGTGGAGCGTGGCGATGTCATCGCACATGTTGCCTCGGCGCCGCGCGACACGCGGCGGATCCGCGCGCGCATTTTCTGGCTGCACGACAGGCCGCTGGTGTCGGGCGCCTCGATCCTGGTCCGGCTCGGCACCAAGGAAGCCCGCGCCAGCGTCGTCGCCATCGAGAAGGCGGTCGATCCCGGCGAACTCGCAAGCGTCGAGACCACCGCTATCGCCCGCAATCATGTCGGCGAGATCGACATCTCGCTGGCGCATGCGCTGGCGGCCGATCCCTATACCGACAACCCGCGCACCGGCCGGCTGGTGATTGAGGTCAACGGCCGCATCGCCGGCGGCGGGCTGGTGCTGTCGGTCGATGCCGGGCAGCGAGCAATCCCGGTCGATATCGTGCCGGTTGAATCGGCTTTGCGTCCCGACGAGCGTTCCGCGCGATACCGCCATGCCGGCGCGGTGGTCTGGCTGACCGGCCTGCCCGGTTCCGGGAAATCGACGCTGGCCCGCGCACTCGAGCGCAGGCTGTTCGGCCAGGGCGGCTCGCCGATCCTGCTCGATGGCGATACGCTGCGCGCCGGCCTCAACGGCGATCTCGGCTTTTCCGCGCAGGACCGTGCCGAGAACATCCGGCGCCTCGCCGAAGTCGCGACGCATCTGGCGCGCAATGGCCATATCGCAATCGTGGCCGCGGTTTCGCCATCGGCGGAAGATCGCGGGGCGGCGCGCCGCATCGCCGAACCCGCGTTCCGCGAGATTTATGTCGCAACGCCGGTGGAGGTCTGCGAATGCCGCGATCCCAAGGGCCATTATGCCAAGGCACGCGCCGGCGGGCTGAATAATTTCACCGGGATCGGTCGGGATTATCAAGCACCGGCGGCGAGTGAGTTGACCATCGACACTTCGACGCGCTCGGTTTCCGATGCCGTCGACGACATCGGGCGGATGCTCGCCGGCACCGGCATTCTGTTCGACGAACCCGTTGATCTGGCGGCGAATATTTGACGATTTGCCGCACGCTACCAGAACGCGCTCTAGCGACATCATCGCAACCATATCTCCGCGACTCGTCCCCCGCGAAGGCGCGGACGACGGCTGAGTTTCGCAGCGTTTCCAGTTTACCCCGTACGCCATCCTGTTCTAAAAGGCCCTGATGCGCCGCCTTGTGGCGCGCTTTTTTGCCTGTTTATCCCTGAAACGGCGTGCGAGCGCCTTTCGCCTGAGAAAACTCCCACCATGAACCGTATCGATGCCCACGGACTGAAGATCGCTCCCGTCCTGTTTGATTTCATTGCCGAGGAAGCCACCCCCGGGACCGGGATCGCAGCGGACGCGTTCTGGGCCGGGCTTGCCGCCATCCTCCGCGACCTCGCGCCGAAAAACCGCGAACTGCTCGACGTGCGCGATACGCTGCAGGCGAAGATCGACCGCTGGCATCGCGCTCACACGGGCAGGACGTTCGACATGAACGCCTACACCGCGTTCCTCAAAGAGATCGGCTATCTGCAGCCCGAGCCGTCGACGCACGAAGTCGGAACTGCCGATGTCGACGAGGAAATCGGCAAAATATGCGGGCCTCAACTGGTGGTGCCGCTCACCAATGCCCGCTACGCGCTGAACGCGGCCAATGCGCGCTGGGGCAGCCTGTACGATGCGCTGTACGGTACCGACGCCATCCCGCACGAGACCGGCGAAGGGGCCGCAGGTTTCAACAAGGCCCGCGGCGCCAAGGTGATCGCGAAAGCCAAGGCGTTCCTCGATTCCGCCGTACCGCTGGCGACCGCAAGCCATACCGATGTCACGGCCTACAGCGTCATCGCCGGCCAGCTTGCGGTCAAACTTAAGAGCGGTAACGCCACCGCGCTGAAATCCAACGCGCAGTTCGCAGGGTTTCAAGGCGACGCCGCGGCGCCGACTGCGGTCCTGCTGGTCAACAACGGCCTGCATATCGAGGTCAGGATCGATCGCGGTCATCCCATCGGCAAGGACGATCCGGCCGGGGTTGCCGACATGGTCCTGGAATCGGCCGTCTCCACCATCCTCGACATGGAAGACAGCGTCGCGGCGGTGGACGCGGACGACAAGGTGCTGATCTATCGCAATACGCTCGGCCTGATGAACGGCACGCTGTCCGCCGATTTCGAAAAGGGCGGAAAGACCTTGAAGCGCGCGCTCAATCCCGACCGGGTCTACACAACGCCGGGCGGCGGAGAACTCAGGCTGCATGGACGCAGTCTGCTGCTGATGCGCAATGTCGGCCATCACATGTTCACCGACGCGGTGCTCGACGGCGCCGGCGAAGAAATGCCGGAAGGTATCCTCGACGCGGCCGTCGCCGGCCTGCTCGCGATCCACGATCTCAAGGGCGGCACGAAAACGCGCAACAGCCGCACCGGCTCGGTCTACATCGTCAAACCGAAGATGCACGGTCCCGACGAGGTGGCGCTTACCTGCGAGCTGTTCGGCCGGGTCGAAGCGATGTTGTCGCTGTCGGAGAACACCCTGAAAGTCGGCATCATGGATGAGGAGCGCCGCACCACGGTCAACCTCAAGGCCTGCATCCAGAATGCTTCGAAGCGCATCTGCTTCATCAACACCGGCTTTCTCGACCGCACCGGCGACGAGATTCACACCTCGATGGAAGCCGGCCCGATGATCCGCAAGAACGACATGAAGTCGACGCCCTGGATCAAGGCCTATGAGGACTGGAACGTCGACATCGGCCTGATCGACGGGTTGCCGGGCCATGCCCAGATCGGCAAGGGCATGTGGGCCGCACCGGACAAGATGGCGGACATGATTTCACAAAAGCTCGCGCATCCGCAGGCCGGCGCCACCACCGCGTGGGTGCCCTCACCCACCGCGGCGACCCTGCATGCGCTGCACTATCACCAGGTCAACGTGCAGGTGCGGCAGCAGGAGCTGGCGCAAGGCGGCCCGCGCGCAAAGCTGTCGGATATCCTTACCATCCCGGTGTCGCAGTCGAACTGGGCGCCCGACGATGTGAAGCAGGAGATTGACAACAACTGCCAGGGTATCTTGGGCTATGTGGTGCGCTGGATCGATCAGGGCGTCGGCTGCTCGAAAGTGCCCGATATTCATGACGTCGGCCTGATGGAAGACCGCGCCACCTTGCGCATTTCAAGCCAGCATCTGGCGAACTGGCTGCATCACGGCGTCATCTCGGCGGATCAAGTGATGGAATCGCTGAAGCGGATGGCGGTGGTGGTGGATAAGCAGAATGCCGGCGATCCGTCGTACCGCCCGATGGCGCCCGGTTTCGACGGCGTCGCGTTCCAGGCCGCCTGCGATCTCATCTTCAAGGGTCGCGATCAGCCAAACGGCTATACAGAATACATTTTGACCGCGCGGCGGCGCGAAGCCAAAGCGGCGAGGTGATCGTGTCCCGAGCGCGCTGTGGGGTTTTACGCCGCTGCGCCTCGCTAAAACACCGCGATATATTTCAGCAGCGAAATAACGCCGAGGATGATCACCACCACGCGCGCGATCTGCTTGGCGCGGCCGTCCAATGGCAGCAGATTGATCAGATACAGAATGAGAATGACCACGAGAAACGTGATCAGGACGCCTACCAGCATTTCAGGTCCCCCACCGGTGTAATCGACGCGACCAGCGCGATCTCATCACAACGCGTCTGGAACCGGGGGGTTCCATCAGGGGAACGTGTTTGATCCATGCCGTTATATAAGATCATGCCCCTGCTGGCTATCCAGAGCATGCCCCGCCGGATGAAGGCGGCGCAGCCCGTCGCTATTCACCGAATAGCTGATTACTCCGACGCCACAACGGGCAAACGCTGATATCTGGCGCGCACCGAGGCAGAGGCGGGGGAGAAGTTCAGCGATGCACCGCGCCGGTCCGAGGCGCGGGCGGCGACTACCAGGCCATTTGCGCCCGCGACGATGTCGCCCTTGCGCAGCGTCGCGTCGTCTTCGATCCTGATCGCCGCCAAGCCAAGCTGATCCTTGCCGTTACAGGTGCAGCCTGCAACGATTTCGTTGCGATAGCGGAACGCGTTCGGCAGTTCGGAATAGGATTTTCCGTTTTCGGTGGCGGCGTGGTCGATGCTGCTGCCATATACTACCTTGGTCTCGCTGGCGGGACAGAAGCTGTTGCAGGACGCCGCGCGGCTTTGGCCATCGCCCGCGGTGATCGGAAAATAGCGTCCGTCGCAGGTGCGCACGCAATAGGCCTGACTGCCCCCGCCGCCGGCGCCGGAATACGAAATGTGGGGACGCGCGGGTTCGGCTGCGTGGTTTCCATCGCTGGCGAAGGGCAGTGCCATCGAAGGGGCGGGTAGCGCCGGCGCCAGCGCCGGGTTGTCCGAAAACGCCCCGAACAGCGCCGCGATGAAGTCACGGGCCTGCGCCGCCGGCGCAGCGCCGAGCAGGCAGATCGCCAACAACGCACTGATGCCCCGTCGGTAACGTAATTTCCTGTTCATGCTCAGCGCCCCCGGCTATCTAGTCTAGTATAGCGTCGAGGTTGAAAGGTTCATCGCCTGGCGGTCCGATCGGGCAACCGGACGCGGCGCGACAGCCGCCGTCGGGCGCACGGTAATCGTTCCCTTTGCCTCGAAATGAGGCGAATTCTTCGGCAGCACGACAACCTTGGTGCCGACATCGACCCGGCTGAACAGGTCGGTCACGTCCTCATTGGTCAGCCGAATGCAGCCGCTGGAAACGAACTTTCCGATCGTTGATGGATCGTTGGTGCCATGGATGCGATAGACGCTGGACCCGAGATACATGGCCCGCGCGCCGAGCGGATTACCGGGGCCGCCTGCCATGAAGCGCGGCAAATAGGGCTGGCGCGCAATCATTTCGGTCGGCGGATGCCAATCCGGCCATTCGGCCTTGCGGCTGATGGTCTGCACGCCCGACCAGGTGAATCCATCGCGGCCGACGCCGACGCCATAGCGAATGGCGCGGTTTTGACCGAGCACATAGTAGAGCGCCGTATTACCGGTATCGATGATGACGGTGCCGGGCGCCTCGCGCGTCTCGAAATTGACCACCGCACGGCGCAGTCGCTCCGGGACCGGGCCGTTGCCCTCGTCATCCGGCGTCGCCAGGGTCATGCCATCAGTGGGGAACGCGCTCGATGACCCGGCTGCATACCCCAGAACCTGCGCCGAAGCGCCAGTCGATGCCATCAGCGCCGCCGCGACGATAAGGCTGAACGCGTGTCTGCGGTGTGCGAAAAATTGTGCCATGACTTGCCCCGTTCGATGCGTGCATCGGTGATACTGCACAACAAACGCGGCCGATGCCGGGTAGTTCCGCAAGGGGGCGTCGCATCGATCACGAATCCCGGCTGCGTACGCTGAAGATCCTTAACGAGATCGAAGGCAGCCTCGGCGGCTATCTGCTGACGGTCACTGCAATCAATCTTGGCGTCGGCATCGCAGCGGGGATCATTTGCGCGGTAACGGGGATGCCCAACCCGGCCGGGCTCGGAGCGCTTGCGGCCACGCTAAATTTCTTTCCGATCATCGGACCGGTGGTGACATTCGTTATACTCGCCGCAGTCGGCATCATGTCGTTCTCGACGTTGAGCGGCGCCATGCTGGCGCCGCTGGCCTTTGTAGGGCTGACATTTCTGGAGGGGCATTTTGTCACACCGACCATCATCGGCCGGCGTCTGCAGCTAAACGCCCTGGCGGTGCTAATCGCGCGGCGTTCTGGACCTGGATGTGGGGACCGCCGGGCGGCTTCCTGTCGCCACCCTTGTTGATTGTCGCCCTCGTTCTTAAGGAGCATTTGCTTCCGAAACGATGCACCGCAACTGCCGTCGGACCAGGGGGTTGTCACCTCGAGTGGTCAGAATTTTAGCTAGCCGCAACGCCGGGGCGAGCCTTATCCGAGCGGCCTTCAGGTCACGCAACGGCCGGGCTGAAGCTGTCGGGCAACTTCGGTCAGAACACTGACGACCGGCTCACACGCAACCGTTCGCGCCACGGGCTGGTTGTTCACAACAGGGGCCGGTGCGTTACGCGCTTCCTCGCGGGACGCGCCGACCGGCACGCGCAGCAGGATGGAGGTATCTGAAATGCCATCGACGTTGACCGAAACAGTCTGGCTTTTCAGAATGATCGCAGGTGCGCCCCCGCGATCGGCCTTGGCTTGGCGGTTGACGGCCGCCTCAAGCGCCGCAGCCGGCTGCCGATGACTGTTGAGGTCGCTGCCCAAAGCAAGCTGAGCCGCGCCTAACGTCAGCGAAACCGCGACGGCGCCTAAAATTGCTGAAGTCACCTGAGACATGGCCCTGCCCGCCTATAAACTTTTGCGTCGTCGCAACAACGACCCAACGCGGGTGTTGTGCCGGGGTTCAGAGCGCCCTTATCACTTAACTGTGTACGAGAATATTTTTACATCTCGGAACGATTCCGAGCCTCGTAGGTAGTTACCACAGCCGGTTATTCCCCTGCCCCAATTGACCGGCGACGTGGGGCGCGGCTGTGGTGATGCCAGCCGCGCCCTGCTTTTTTTCCAAAATCGCCAACGCAAAAACGCCGCAACGTGCCCTGGCAGTTGCGGCGTTAATTGTTTGTCGCGTCTGTGTCGGCGAGCCTCAGCTTGCCGCGGCCCTTGGCGGACGATTGCGCGAGTTGCGCTGAAAGAACAGCGCCTGACTGGCAACGGCGGACACCATCGCAGGCTGGAACGGTTTCGAGATCAGGAACGCCGGTTCCGGCCGCTCGCCGGTAAGGAAGCGTTCGGGATAGGCGGTGATGAATACCACCGGCACCTCAAAGGTCCGCAACAGTTCGTTGACCGCATCCAGACCGGAGCTGCCATCGGCTAACTGGATATCGGCCAGGATCAGGCCCGGCTTGCGGTTTTTCGCCAGCGCGATCGCATCGGAATGGGTGCGCGCCACGCCGATGACGTTGTGGCCGAGGTTCTTTACGAGACTTTCCAGATCCATCGCGATGAAGGTTTCGTCCTCGATGATGAGGACGTCGGTGGCAATTTCCGCAGCCATTTCGCGGCCGGCTGTATCTGCGAGCTTGCGGGTTTCGGCCACTGTGATTCCGAGAATGAAGGCAACTTCTTCTTCCGAGAAGCCCTCCAATGAGAGCAGCAGGAACGCCTGACGCGGCAGCGGGGTGATGTTGGACAGCCGGCGCTCCGACGGCGTCGACAGCGGGATCACCTCGGCATTATCGTTAAGGGACACCGAATTCCAGATCTGCGTGAATAGCCTGAACAGTCCGACGCGGGGGCCATGTTGCTCATCGAGCAGCGACTGGTCCTGCAACAGGGCTTCCAGCATCGCCCCAACATAGGCATCGCCTGACGCCTGATTTCCCGTCAAAGCCCGGGCGTAGCGCCGCAACAACGGTAAATGTTCAGCAACGAGCTGTGATCGGGACATCCCCACTCCATTCTTCATAGCGGCCAAAACGAGCAGTAGGGGGTGGCCAGTTCCCCACAGGTTTCTGTTTACGCTCAACCCGGACTAAAGTTCCCTTTTTTCGGAACTTTTGCGATCCGTTGGAATTAGGAACCCTAGAGATGCCGCCGAGGCTTCAAAATCAAGCAAAATTCATTGAATTTACAGCTTAACCGTTCGGGGAAATGTGGATCAGGTCATGAAAGATGCGAAGTCTCAAATGAGCAAAGGTCCCGGCCCGGGCAAGCAGGGTGGTCTTAACGCCGAGATTCAATCTCGAATTGGCCACCAGTTGCGTGCCATGTATGACGACGTCGTGCGTCAGGGTGTGCCGGATCGCTTTGCGGATCTGATCCGCAAGCTGGATTCCCCCGAGGGCGGGGGGCATCACACAGCCAAGACTGACGGGAGGGAGTAATGCCTCTCACCAATTCGCTACGCGACGATATCCTGGCGGCCGTTCCCAGCCTGCGTGCGTTCGCGATTTCGCTCAGCGGCAACGGCGACCGGGCCGACGACCTGGTCCAGGAAACGCTGCTGCGCGCGCTCGCCAACATCGACTCGTTCCAGCCCGGCTCCAATCTTCCGGCGTGGTTGTTCACCATTCTGCGCAACCTGTTCCGTTCCGATTACCGCAAGCGGCGGCGCGAGGTGGAGGACGCCGACGGCAGCTATGCCAAAACCTTGAAGACACAGCCGGCACAGAATGCGCATCTGGAATTCGAAGAGTTTCGTGCGGCGCTGGACAAGCTGCCGCAGGACCAGCGCGAAGCCCTGATTCTCGTCGGCGCGTCCGGCTTTTCTTATGAGGACGCCGCCGCCATCTGCGGCTGCGCCGTCGGTACCATCAAGAGCCGCGTCAACCGCGCGCGTTCGAAACTCAGCGCCCTGCTCTATGTGGACGGCGCGGAAGATTTCGGTCCTGACGATACCGTCCGCGCGGTGATCGGCGGCAGCGGCGGCTGACAGCGTCGCGTCATCGCCAATTTGCAATCCATCGTTTCCGAACCCCGTCGTGGCGGCATGCGCCTCCGCGCAAAATCCGGCACCGCGCCGTTTTGCCGGTTCCGGCCTTCTAGGAGTCCTGCTGGATCGGTGCTGACAGCGCTTCGGTTCGATCGCGTTCTGTCATGTCCACCACGGTTTCCATCGGCGCCGTGAGTTCATACACATAGCTCGCCTCGGTGAAATACCGCTTGGCCGTGCCGCCCAGCGCCTCCGGCGCGACGCGGTCAAGCAGGATGATCCCGAAATCGCTGTCGGCACGCCGGGTCGCCGCACTGGTATTGGATTCCTCCCAGCAGAAGTGAAACGTCGACTCCGGGCCCTCTCCGATCACTTTCCACTTGGCAACGATCGTTGGGTGCTTGCCGACCAGCGAAAGCCCTTCGTCGGAATGCGACGCCAGTTCGAAAAACAACAGCGACAGGCTTTGCGCGGCGCGCGCGCTGACGTCGATGTCGGGGCCTGAAACCGCGATGCGATCGGCGTGGGGAATCGCGCGCGACTCGAACAATCCCTTCAGCTTGACGCCCTGCCACTGGCTCTCGCTCAGCAGCGACACCACGTTCGACATGGCGTGGATGCGGCCGATCAACAGTTCGCGCGCGGTGTCGATGTCGGAGCCGTGGCGCAACGTGCGCGTCACGATCGATTGAATCACCGCCAGGATGTTCTTCACGCGATGATTGAGTTCGTCGATCACCGCGGTCAGGCGGCGCTCGAACCCGATCCGGACCTGGATTTCGCGGCGAAGCCGCAAATTGTTGTAGGCGACATAGCCGAAAAGTCCGCAGACGATGCTGGTCAGTGCAATGCCGATCGCGGCCACGATGCCCGCCATTTGCTGCGCGCGCTTTGCCGCATTGGTCTTGGCATAATAGCCCAGCGACCAGTCGCGGTCGCCGAAGGTCACCGTTCGGCTGATCGATGGCGCCGGACTGTTGCCGGTGGCGGTCCTGGATGTGATATTGCCCCGATCGTCGGCGATCAGTTCGCCGTTGTCGCGGCGCGGATCCTTGAGCACCACCGAGAACAGCGACAGATCGTCATTGGTCAGCAGCAGCGGCGCCAACTCATAGGAAAACGTTACGAACCCGGCAGGCTGGTCACTGCCGTCCTGCAAGACCGGGGCCGCCAGCACCAGCCCCGTCCGACCATCCGGACGCAGCAGCGGAAGCGGATCGGAAGCCACCGGCTTGCCCCCGGCCATGGCTCGCGCCAGCATCGGTCCCAGCACGGAATCCGCGTCGAAGGAACGGCCCGGAAACCCCATGGTCTGCGCGTTGCGCGGCTCGACGTCCATCAGGACATTGATCGGCTGGTCGAGCGAACCTTTATCCAATTCCGAATCGTCGGAATTGCGGATGGCCGGGTTCGGAAAGCCTGCGCTTGCAAGTTCGTCGCGCGCCGAACCCAGTTCATTGGGTTGCAGCCGGGCGATCCAGCCCGCGACCAGGAAATCCGTCTTGAAGGCATAGATCGAGGACCGCAGCGGCTGCAGCATGTTCGCCTTCATCACCGAGGGCGAGCGGAATAACCCCGAGGCGACCCGCGCGAGCAGTTCGCGCTCGGTAAGCCGGTCCTGAACCAGGCTGGCGTGGATGTCGATCGCACGCGCCAGCGCGATCGAGTCAAGCGTCAGTTCCTGATTGTGGACGCGATAAGCCGCAAAGCCGGAGAGCAGAACCCCGAGCAGCGCCACCAGACCTATGATGAAACCCAGCCGAACCACTCGCTTACTCGGATATGAGACGAATATCTGCCGTTCGCGGCGCGCCCCTCGGGCTGAACGACGGACGATGCCAGGCCCGCCGGAACGACGTTGCGCGGGATAATGGAGAAGCGGCCATCGGTTCACAACCGCGGTTAGGGATAAGCGCTGCCCGGCGCTCACACCGGCAGAGCCTTGAGGGACGCTAAGCGCACGGCATCAATTTTTGTTCCACAGCCGCGGAATTAACTCAACGGATGAGCGCGGCATCCGACATGGATGACCCGTTTACAAGCTTTTAAATGGCCTTGGCGGCACCGAGGCCGCCTTTGATTTCGATAAACTGGATGATGCGATCCAGGCCTGCGCTCTTTTTCAGGTTGGTCATGACAAAGGGCCGCTCGCCGCGCATCCGCCTGGCATCGGCGTCCATTTTCTCCAGCGAGGCGCCGACATGCGGCGCGAGATCGATCTTGTTGATGACAAGGAGGTCAGACCGGGTGATGCCGGGGCCGCCTTTCGACGGGATCTTATCTCCTGCTGCGACGTCGATGACGTAGATCGTCAGATCCGCCAGTTCAGGCGAGAACGTGGCGGCGAGATTGTCGCCGCCGGATTCGATCAGCACCATGTCGAGATCGGGAAACTTCGCGCGCATGTCGGCCACCGCGGCGAGATTCATCGAGGCGTCCTCGCGGATCGCGGTGTGCGGGCAACCGCCGGTTTCGACGCCGGCGATCCGATCCGGCGTCAGCGATCCCGAGCGCACCAGAAATTCGGCGTCCCATCTGGTGTAGATGTCGTTGGTGATGGCGGCGATGTCGTAGCGGTCGCGCATGGTCTTGCAGAGCAAATCCATCAACGCGGTCTTACCGGAGCCGACGGGGCCGCCGATGCCGACGCGGAGCGGGCCGTGTGGGTTGGGCATGTCAGGGGTCTTTCTATTACTGTCGTCCCCGCGAAGGCGGAGACCCATGATCACCGATGGCTGCAGTGAAGACGGGACGTTCAAAAGGACTGCTGTCGCCTTCCGCAGCATTGACGACAAAGCGTATGGACGACGAAGATGTGGCGCGGCCGTTCGTCATGACCGAAACAGCCTCGTATACTGCGTCTCATGGCGCATGCTGGCGAGATCGGCGCGAAAGGTGGCGCTGCCGAGATCGTCCAGCGTGGCGCTCAGCGCGTGTTTTACGACTGCCGCCACGTCCGGCTCCAGCGCCGCCAGCGCACGCTGGCTGTCGGTTTGCCCCAGTGGCACGAGCCGGGAGCCCGCGGAAATCCAGTTCGAGGTCAGCGCATGCAGAAACGCGTGCAACGTCAATGCCAGCGGGATCGCATGCGCCGCGCTGACGATGCCGACCGCGACGGGATAGACGATCGCGCCCTCGCAGGCCGCGATCAGGCGGTCGAGGCCATCGCAATTCCACGCCGCGCGCGCGATTTCGACGAAGGCGCGGCCCTGCGCCGCCGTTTCCAGATGGCGCTCACACGACGGCGCCAACGCCGACGCAAGCTCCGCCACCCCGCGCAGGGTCGCATCGTCCGAGACGGCCGCCGCGCGGTGCGCATGCGCAAGAAATACGCCGTCGCAAAATCCGGGACCCTCCGCGAGCATCGACGCCAGCCATTCCCGCAGCGTGGTCACATCGACGATATCGCCGGCCTCCACCGCCCATTCGATGCCGCTCGAATAAGAGAAGGCGCCGACCGGAAACGCCGGCGACAACCACGTCATCAGCCGGTACAGCGCCGCCGCTTGGCCGGCGGACGGCTGCGCCGCCGGATCCGCAAGCGGCGTGAATTCCATCGGTTTAGTTGGGGTCATGAGCATGGGAATGCCCGTGATGATGACCGTGTCCGCCATGTGCATCGTGGTGAGGATGGTCGCGCTGATCATGCGCCGCGTGGCCGCCGCCGGCATAGGCGCCGCCTTCCGGATCGAATGGCGCTTCGATTTCGATCACGCGCGCGCCGAGCCCCTTCACCATGGCTTCGATCACGTGATCGCGGCGGATGCGCAAGCCTTTTGCCGTGAACTGCGCCGGCAAATGACGGTTGCCGAGATGCCAGGCGACGCGGGCCAGATGCAGCGGACCAGTGGCGCGGATTTCGGCCAGCGGCTCAGGTGCTGCGACCACTTCGATCAGGCGGCCGTCCTGCAGCACCAGCGCATCGCCGCCGCGCAGCGCGACGGCGCTTTCCAGATCGAGCAGGAATTCCAGGCCCCGCGTGCCGGTCATCGCCATTCGCCGACGATGGCGATCGTCGAAACCGAGCACGACGGTATCGGCCGCAGCCTCCTTCCAATGGTGGCGCGGCAATACGCGCGTGGCCCGGATCATGCGCGCACCGTGCCACCGCTTGTATCCGTCATCGCACGTCGACCTTTTCCGGCGTGATGATTTCGATCCTGGTCGGCGCGCTCATGCATTCCTTCACCACCTTGCGCCACGGCTTCATATGTTCATTGCCGCCGTGGGCCATCAGGTCTTCCATCGTCTCCCACTGTTCGACGAACACGAAGCGCGCCGGATCCGTGGTGCTTTCGTGCAGGTCGTACAGGATGCATCCCTTCTCCTTGCGGGTAATTCCGATGACGGTCTTGGCGGCGGCAATCAGCTCCGCGCGTGTTTCCGGCTTGATGGTGAGCGTGGCGACGACGTAGATCACAAAATCCTCCCGGTGGTCCTGTTATGCTTTGATCTGGCGGACCGACCTTAATGTCTGATCGAACTATATTGAAGCGTTTAGTTTCATGCGCTGGCGCGATGCGGCATCCTTCATGGCTTCGCAGAACCGGGAGACGCCGGTTTCTTCTACAGCAGGCAAGCTGGGCCCCGGCGCTGCGGCGCACAGGCCGCGAAGAGCGGCCCGCTGCGCGGCGCCCGGAAGCGCACACTCAAAACATGAAATACCGCTGCGCCATCGGCAGCACCTCGGCGGGCGCGCAGGTCAGCAATTCGCCGTCGGCGCGGACTTCGTAGGTTTCGGGATCGACCTCGATGTCGGGCGTTGCATCGTTGTGGATCATGCTCTTCTTGGAGATTTTGCCGCGAGTGTTCTGTACCGCATACAGCGTCTTCTCGATGCCGAGTTTTTTCGCCAGCCCCGAGGTAACAGCCGCCTTTGAGGTAAACACTACGGAGGACGCGGTCAGCGATTTGCCGAAGGCCGCGAACATCGGCCGGTAATGCACCGGCTGCGGCGTCGGGATCGACGCGTTCGGGTCGCCCATTGGCGCCGCCACGATGGAGCCGCCCTTGATGATGCAATCCGGCTTGACGCCGAAGAAGGCGGGCGACCACAGCACGAGGTCGGCAAGCTTGCCCTTTTCCACCGAACCGATCAGCTTCGAGACGCCATGGGCGATCGCGGGGTTGATGGTGTATTTCGCGATGTAGCGCTTGACGCGGAAATTATCGTTAGCACCGCCCTTGTCCTGGGCAAGCTGCCCGCGCTGCTTCTTCATCTTGTCGGCGGTCTGCCAGGTGCGGATGATGACCTCGCCCAGCCGGCCCATGGCCTGCGAGTCCGACGACATCATCGACAGCGCGCCGAGATCGTGCAGGATGTCTTCCGCAGCAATCGTTTCCTTGCGGATGCGGCTTTCCGCAAACGCCAGATCTTCGGCGATCGACGGATCGAGATGGTGGCACACCATCAGCATGTCGAGATGCTCGTCGATGGTGTTTCGCGTGAACGGCCGGGTCGGGTTGGTCGACGACGGCAGCACGTTCTTCAATCCGGCGATCTTGATGATGTCGGGGGCATGGCCGCCGCCGGCGCCTTCGGTATGGAAGGCGTGGATGGTGCGGCCCTTGAAGGCCTTGACGGTGTCCTCGACAAAGCCGGATTCGTTCAGCGTGTCGGAATGGATCATGACCTGCACGTCGTAATCGTCGGCGACCGACAGGCAGTTGTCGATCGCCGCCGGCGTGGTGCCCCAGTCTTCGTGCAATTTCAGCGCGCAGGCGCCGGCCTTGATCATTTCCTCAAGCGCGGCCGGGCGCGATGCATTGCCCTTGCCGGAAATGCCGAGATTGACCGGAAACGCATCGAATGACTGGATCATGCGTCCCATGTGCCACGGGCCGGGCGTGCAGGTGGTCGCGAAGGTGCCGTGCGACGGGCCGGTGCCGCCGCCGAGCATCGAGGTGACGCCGCTCATCAGCGCGTGCTCGATCTGCTGCGGGCAGATGAAATGAATGTGGCTGTCGAACCCGCCGGCGGTGAGGATCTTGCCCTCGCCGGCGATCACGTCCGTGCCGGGGCCGATGATGATCGTTACTCCGGGCTGGATGTCGGGATTGCCGGCCTTGCCGATGGCGCTGATAAGACCATCCTTGATGGCGACGTCGGCCTTGACGATACCCCAGGTATCCAGGATCAGCGCATTGGTGATCACGGTGTCGGCGGCGCCCTGCTTGTTGGTCACCTGGCTTTGCCCCATGCCGTCGCGGATAACCTTGCCGCCGCCGAATTTCACTTCCTCGCCATAGGTCGTGAAATCCTTTTCCACCTCGATGATCAGGTCGGTATCGGCCAGCCGCACCCGGTCGCCGGTGGTGGGTCCGAACATGTCGGCATAGACGGAGCGTTTGATTTTCACGGCCATCAGAGCTTTCCCATCACGTCGCCGCGGAAGCCATAGACCGCCCTTTTGCCGGCCAGCGCCACCAGTTGCACATCGCGCGTCTGCCCCGGCTCGAACCGCACAGCGGTGCCGGCGGCGATGTCGAGCCGCATGCCGCGCGCTTTCCTGCGGTCAAACCTCAGCGCCGGATTGGTTTCGGAGAAATGATAGTGCGAGCCGACCTGGATCGGACGATCGCCGGTATTGGCCACGGTCAAGGTCACGGTCTTGCGACCGGCATTGAGTTCGATCTCGCCGTCCTTGATGAAGAGTTCACCGGGAATCATGCATGCCTCGCCAGTTTCGGCACCATGGCCAGGCTTGTCCCGGCCATCCACGTCTTGCCTTGCGTCCGAAAGAAAGACGCGGATGCCCGGCACGAGCCCGGGCATGACGAACTTGAATGTCCAGTCAATGTCACCGGATCGGCTCGTGCACCGTCACCAGCTTGGTGCCGTCCGGAAATGTCGCTTCCACCTGGATATCGTGAATCATCTCGGCGATGCCGTCCATGCACTGCGCGCGGGTGAGGACCTCGGCGCCTGTTTTCATCAGTTCGGCGACAGTGCGGCCGTCCCGCGCACCTTCGACGATGAAATCCGAAATGATCGCGATCGCTTCGGGGTGGTTGAGCTTGACGCCGCGCTCCAGCCGCCGCCGCGCCACCATCGCCGCCATCGAGATCAGAAGCTTGTCCTTTTCGCGGGGGGAGAGATTCATGTAACCACTCTGTCGTCGCCGGACCTAATTAAGCCACAGCCGCGGCAGCGCCGGACCGCCGGCACGGCCGAGCACCGCCACCATGTCGGCGCGGAGTTTTGCCGCATCTTGGGCACAGAAACGTGCCATTGCAAAGCCGTTCCAGCAGGACACGCCAACCTCGCCGCCGAACGATTCCGAGGCCTCGCGAATTCGCCTCACCACCGCCTCATCGCCGGGCAGGATCAGCGCGGTTCCGATGGCGACCCCGCCTTTTGCGATGGCGGGTCGGCCAAGCTTCTCACCGATGTCGCCGTCGAGCCGCACGGTTTCCGCGAACACCAGCCGGCCGCCGCGCCTTACGCGCCAGCGATCGATAAAGCTCCCGGCCAGCATCTTCTCGCCCATCGCGGCGCGGCCGAACACCACGATTTCGCACAATAGCAGCGACGCGCTTCGTGCCAGATCGATGTCGATCTTGCGCGATACCCGCGCCTGGTCAAACAGGATGGTTTCCTGCGGCAGCCAGACCAGATGGGAATCCGCCGCTGCGCGAAGCGCGATAGCGAGCTGCGCCGCGGGTCCGTGGGAGCGATAGATTTTCTCCGCCGCGGCCGTCGTCACCGTAAGGCGCGCGCCGTCGCCGACCGAGATGTCGAACTCAAAACGATCGCCGCCCGCAATACCGCCGGCGGTGTTGACGAATACCGCCGAAAGCCCCTCGGCTTCCGGCGACGGAAACCGCACCCGCAACGAACCGGATTCGTGCAGCCGCCTCCGGCGCGTGACGCCATCGGCCGACGCCACATCGAACGCCACCGCGCCGACCGCACGGTTGGCCGCAAAAACCTCCGTGGCCGTTGTCATCTTGGTCCTTCCGTTCATCATTCCGAGCGCGAAGCGCGAATCCGGAATCCACGACCGCTGCACTATTATAATGGATTCCGGACAGCCGCTGCGCGGCTTCCGGAACGACGGCGGTGTATTGCTACAGCGCCATCTGGCGGCTGATCTCGCCGGGATCGAGCGTGGAGCGGTCGCAGGCATATTTAACGACGCCGCGGTCCATTACCGCGAAGTTGTCGCCAAGCTCGCAGGCAAAGTCGAGATATTGTTCGACCAGCACGATCGCCATGGTGCCGAGGCTGCGCAGGTAGGAGATCGCCCGGCCGATGTCCTTGATGATCGACGGCTGGATGCCCTCGGTCGGCTCATCGAGCAGCAGCAGTTTTGGCCGCATCACCAGCGCACGGCCGATGGCGAGCTGCTGTTGCTGGCCGCCGGAGAGGTCGCCGCCGCGACGGCCGAGCATCGATTGCAGCACCGGAAATAGCGAGAACACGTCGTCGGGAATATTGCGGTCGTGGCGCTTCAGCGGGCCGAATCCGGTCTTGAGATTTTCCTCGACCGTCAGCAGCGGAAAAATCTCCCGGCCCTGCGGCACGAAGCCGATGCCGCGCCGCGCCCGCTCATAGGGCCGCAGATGCGAAATATCGGTGCCGTCGAAGGTGATCAAGCCCGAGGCGATGGGATATTGGCCGACCATGGCGCGCAGCAGGCTGGTCTTGCCGACGCCGTTGCGGCCGAGCACGCAGGTCACCTTGCCGCGCTCGGCGGCAATCGAGACGCCGCGCAGCGCCTGCGCCGCGCCGTAATAGAGGCTGATGTTGTCTACATTGAGCATGTCGCACGTCCTCGTGAGGGCGGGCAGTCAATGGCGAGCAGCGAATGGTTGGACAAAAATTCGCGATTCGGCACTCGCCCTACCTTCCCAGATATACTTCGATCACCCGATCGTTCGACGATACTTCGTCGATGGATCCCTCCGCCAGCACCGTGCCTTCGTGCAGGCACGTCACCTTGACGCCAAGCTCGCGCACGAAGGTCATGTCGTGCTCGACCACCATGATGGTCTTGTCCTTGTTGATTTCCTTGAGCAGTTCGGCGGTCTGATGGGTTTCGACGTCGGTCATGCCGGCGACGGGCTCGTCGACCAGCAGCAATTTCGGATCCTGCGCCAGCAACATGCCGATCTCGAGCCATTGTTTCTGGCCGTGGGAAAGGCTTCCAGCCAGCCGATGACGGGCATCGGTCAGGCGAATGGTTTCCAGCACGCGCTCGATGCGCTCGGATTCGGCTTTGGTTTCGCGCCAGAACAGCGTACCCCGCACCCGATGGTCGACGTTGAGCGCCAGCAGCAGATTGTCCTCGATGGTCTGGCTTTCGAACACCGTCGGCTTCTGGAATTTCCGCCCGATGCCGAGTTCGGCGATCCGCGTCTCATCGAGCCGGGTGAGATCGGTGGTGCCGTCGAACAGCACGTCGCCTTCGTCGGGCTTGGTCTTGCCGGTGATGATGTCCATCATCGTGGTCTTGCCGGCGCCGTTGGGACCGATGATGGCGCGCATCTCGCCGGGAGCGAGCGTCAGCGACAGATTGTTGATGGCGTGAAAACCATCGAACGAGACGTGCACGCCGTCGAGATACAGCATCGCGGAAGTGGCACGGGTGTCCATGACGTTCATGCGCTCACTCCGCCGGGTTCGGTTCGCCGATGCCGTCTTCGAGCGTCGCGCTCTCGGCGGCTGCGGAAATGCGCTGCACCTTGTAGGGCTCCCACCAGGCGTTGAAAGTGCCGATAATGCCCTTCGGCAACAGCAGCGTGACCAGGATGAACAGCGCTCCCAGCATGAACAGCCAGTACGGCGCCAGCGGACCCGACGTGAATACCGTCTTGGCGTAGTTGACGACCACGGCGCCCAATGCCGCGCCGGTCAGCGTGCCGCGGCCGCCGACCGCGACCCAGATTACCGCCTCGATGGAATTTCCGGGCGCGAACTCGCCGGGATTGATGATGCCGACCTGCGGTACGTAGAGCGCGCCGGCGACGCCGGCCATGCAGGCCGACAGCGTAAATACGAACAGCTTGTAGGATTCGACGCGGTAGCCGAGAAACCGGGTGCGCGATTCGGCGTCGCGCACCGCGATCAGCACCTTGCCGAGTTTGGAGGTCACCACAGCGCGGCAGATCAGGAATCCGACGATCAGCGCCATGCAACTCAGCGCGAACAGCGCGTCGCGGGTGCCGTCGGCCTGCACGTTGAAGCCGAGAATGTCCTTGAAGTCGGTCAGACCGTTATTGCCGCCGAAGCCGAAATCGTTGCGGAAGAATCCCAGCAGCAGCGCATAGGTCATTGCCTGCGTAATGATCGACAGATAGACGCCCGTGACCCGGGAGCGAAACGCCAGCCAGCCGAAGCAGAAGGCCAGCACTCCCGGCACCACAATCACCATCAGCGCCGCGAACCAGAACATATCAAAACCGTGCCAGTACCACGGCAGCTTCGGATAGTTCAGGAACACCATGAAGTCCGGCAGCAGGGGATTGCCATAGACGCCGCGGCTGCCGATCTGGCGCATCAGATACATGCCCATCGCATAGCCGCCGAGCGCGAAGAAGGCGCCGTGGCCGAGCGAGAGAATGCCGCAATAGCCCCAGATCAGGTCGATCGACAGCGCCAGGATGGCGTAGCAGACATATTTGCCGAACAGCGCCACCAGATAGGTCGGGACCTGAAACATCGAGCCTACAGGCAACAGCAGGTTGGATAGCGGCAACAGCACGCCGGCCGCGGCGACGATCAGGATGAAGACGGTGGCGCTGCGGTCCAGCGAGCGCGTGAGGATGTGCGGGGTCATGGGCGCACTTCCGGGTCATGGCGCGCGGGCGCCACATTCTCCGCCGTCGTCCCCGCGCAGGCTGGGACCCATAACCCCCGTCCCCTGTGGCGCGGAAAGTATCGCCGCATGCGGCACGAACGTGCCAGACCAAGCTCATCGGTGGTTATGGGTCCCCGCCTGCGCGGGGACGACGGGGAGTATGATCCGACCATCGTCATGCTTCCACCGAGCGCCCCTTGAGCGCGAACAGGCCGCGCGGGCGTTTCTGGATGAACAGGATGATAAGAACGAGAATGGCGATCTTGCCGAGCACGGCGCCGGCGACCGGCTCGAGGAACTTGTTGGCGATGCCCAGCGTGAATGCGCCCACCAGCGTGCCCCACAGATTACCCACGCCGCCGAACACCACCACCATGAAGCTGTCGATGATGTAGCTCTGGCCGAGGTTGGGACTGACATTGTCGATCTGCGACAGCGCTACCCCGGCAATGCCCGCGATGCCGGAGCCGAGGCCGAAGGTCAACGCATCGACGCGCGAGGTCGCAATTCCCATCGACGCCGCCATCCGCCGGTTTTGCGTCACCGCGCGCATCTCGAGCCCGAGGCTGGTGTAGCGCAGCATGGCCAGCAGGATTGCGAACACCGCCAACGTAAAGCACAGAATCCAGAGCCGGTTATAGGTGATGGTGATCTGCCCGATCTCGAACGCGCCGCTCATCCAGGAAGGATTGCCGACCTCGCGATTGGTGGGTCCGAACATGGTACGCACCGCCTGCTGGAGAACCAGCGACAGGCCCCAGGTGGCCAGCAGGGTTTCCAGCGGACGGCCATAGAGGAATCGGATGATGCTGCGTTCGATCAGGATGCCTATCGAGCCCGCCACGATGAAAGCCAGTGGCACCGCCATCAGCAGCGAAACGTCGAACAGCCCGGGATAGCGGGTTCGGATGGTTTCCTGCACCACGAACGTGACGTAGGCCCCGATCATCACCATCTCGCCATGGGCCATGTTGATCACGCCCATCACGCCGAAGGTGATGGCAAGGCCGATCGCCGCCAGCAGCAGAACCGAACCGAGCGAAATTCCGTACCAGGCGTTTTGCACGGTGGACCACAGCGCAAGATTGTTCTGGATCGCCGACGTCGCGGCGGCCGCGGCGCGCGCGACCGTCAGGGGCTGGTCGCCGGACAGCCCGGTCAGCAGCGCCAGCGCCTCCTGATCGCCCCGCGTTTTGATGACTGCGATGGACTCCAGCTTTTCGGCCTCCGTCGCATCGGGCTTGAACAGCAGGATCGCCGCGCGCGCCTCGGTAAAGGCCAGCTTCGCGGCCTTGCTGGTTTCCTTTGCCAGCGCGCCATCGATGATCGGCAGCATCGTCTCGTCGTGGGTCTTGAACACCGATTGCGCGGCCTGGACCCGCTTGGCCGGCTCCGGCGACAGCAGCGTCAATCCCCCCAGCGCCGCCTCGACGACGCGGCGCAGCCTGTTGTTGAGACGCACGGCGCCTGCGCCGTCCGGCACACCGGCGACGGTGGCGCCGGTGGCGGCCTCGATGATCTTGCCGTCGGATTGCTTGACGAAAACCTTTTTGCTTGCCGGATCAGCTATCAAGCGGCCGTCCTGCAGCGCGCTGATGATGGGATAGGCCAGCGGATTGCCGGACGTGGCCACCGCGCCGGTCGCTTCGGCGGTGTCGGAAAATGAGTCGTTGGCGAAGAGCGCGACCGCATCCTCGAACGGACCCGCCAGCGCCGGGACGGCCGAGACGGCAATCAGCAGGATGGCGAATGCGAACGCGCGGAAGCGTTCAGAGAATCTGGTGAGCACTGATGCGACCCCGGCAGAGGTAGAGAGAAGGCGGCGAACATCGCCGCCTTTAGATGTTGCAGGCCGTCAGTGCGAGAAGCGAAGCGACGAAGGATCCAGTCTTGCTTTGCTGCTCTGGATTGCTTCGCTTGGCTCGCAATGACGCTTCAGATCAGGAACCCTGGCCGCCGCACTTCTCGGTCTTGGTGTTGTAGTTGCCGCACTTCTTGCCGACCCAGTCGCCGATCAGGTCCTTGGAGCCGTCGAGCTCCTTCGACCATGCATCGCCGGCCACCAGGCCAGGGGTCTTCCACACCACATCGAACTGGCCGTCGGCCTTGATTTCGCCGATGAACACCGGCTTGGTGATGTGATGGTTCGGAAGCATCTTCGAGGTGCCGCCGGTCAGGTTCTTGGCCTCGATGCCGGGCAGCGCGTCGATCACCTTGTCGGCGTCGACCGACTTGGCCTTCTCTACCGCCTTGACCCACATCTCGAAGCCGATCACATGCGCTTCCATCGGATCGTTGGTGACGCGCTTCGGGTTCTTGGTGTAGGCCTGCCAGGCCTTGATGAACTTGTCGTTCTCCGGCGTCTTGATCGACTGGAAGTAGTTCCAGGCGGCGAGATGGCCGAGCAGCGGCTTGGTGTCGATGCCGGCGAGTTCTTCCTCACCCACCGAGAATGCGACCACCGGGATGTCGGTCGCCTTGATGCCCTGGTTGCCGAGCTCCTTGTAGAACGGAACGTTGGCGTCGCCGTTGATGGTGGAAACCACCGCGGTCTTTTTGCCGGCCGAGCCGAACTTCTTGATGTCAGCCACGATCGTCTGCCAGTCGGAATGACCGAACGGGGTGTAGTTGATCATGATGTCTTCCTGCGCGACGCCCTTCGACTTCAGGTAGGCCTCGAGGATCTTGTTGGTGGTGCGCGGATAGACGTAGTCGGTACCCGCCAGCACCCAGCGCTTCACCTTTTCTTCCTTGGCGAGATAGTCGACCGCGGGGATCGCTTGCTGGTTGGGCGCCGCACCGGTGTAGAACACGTTGCGCTCGCTCTCTTCGCCCTCATACTGCACGGGATAGAACAGGATCGAGTTCAATTCCTTGAACACGGGCAGCACGGATTTGCGCGACACCGACGTCCAGCAGCCGAACACCACCGAAACCTTGTCCTTGGTGATCAGTTCACGCGCCTTTTCCGCAAACAGCGGCCAGTTCGACGCCGGGTCGACCACGACCGCCTCAAGCTTCTTGCCGAGAACACCGCCCTTCTTGTTCTGCTCGTCGATCAGGAACAGCACCGTGTCCTTCAGCGTGGTTTCGCTGATGGCCATGGTGCCCGAGAGCGAGTGCAGGACGCCGACCTTGATGGTATCGTCAGCCGCTTTTGCGGTTGCGAACGTGGCCAAGCCCAAAACCAGGCCGGCAGTTGCCGCCAGCCAACGGCGCCGGCTCATCGGTTTCGCTATGGCATAAGTCAAATTGTTGATCATGTGCTGTCATCTCCCTGACGCAGACGTAAAGACGCTGCGAAACGGCCCCACGGCCGCCTGCGTTAACGGAATCGCAAGAAGCGTGCCACGGTCCACGAAGGGAGTAAGCGCATGGATTCTCTCAAGAATCCAGAACGGGACCGGCATTTTGGCTGGCGGGTGCCTAAATTTTAGACTATAAAAATGATTGCCGCATCGTCAGGTGCCTATTTACAGGTCAATAGAAACAATTTGTCTAAACTTTTGGCAGGCTCAGAAACCAGATCGCAGCAACTACCCCAGCTTTTCATAATTCACCTTGAAAGCGCCGCGTTCGTGTTCCATATCAGCGCTACGACCTTGAGAATCATCAGGTCATTGCGAGCCGCGTGTTCTGAGCCCGTCCAACGGTTTCTGGCTTGCCCCTTCAGCTAACCAAAACCGACGCCCCAAACACGCGGGTGTCTCAGACACTCGCGCGCGCTCCTGGCTGAACCCGCCGGGCGCCTGCTTTCACATATGGAAAGAACCAGACTTTTGACCTCCTTTCAGGACTTCGGCCTCGCCGATCCAATTTCGCGTGCGCTCAAGGAAGAGAACTACCTCACGCCCACCCCTATCCAAGTCCAAACCATCCCGTTAGCCCTTACCGGCCGTGACGTCGTCGGTATCGCCCAGACCGGCACCGGCAAGACCGCGGCCTTTGCCCTCCCCCTCCTGCACCGCATCCTCGAGAACCGCATCAGGCCGCAGCCGAAAGCCTGCCGCGTGCTGGTGCTGAGCCCGACGCGCGAGCTGTCTGGGCAGATCCTCGAAAGCTTTAACGCCTATGGCCGCCACATGCGGCTGACGTCGGCGCTGGCGATCGGCGGCGTGCCGATGGGACGCCAGGTCCGTTCCGTCATGCAGGGCGTCGAGGTGATGGTCGCCACGCCCGGCCGCCTGCTCGATCTCGTGCAGAGCAACGGTCTTAAACTGGGTCAGGTCGAGTTTCTCGTGCTCGATGAAGCCGATCGCATGCTCGACATGGGCTTCATCAACGACATCCGGAAGATCGTATCGAAGCTCCCGGTCAAGCGGCAGACGCTGTTCTTCTCGGCGACGATGCCAAAGGATATCGCCGAACTCGCCGAACAGATGCTGCGCGATCCGGCGCGCGTGGCGGTGACGCCGGTGGCGTCCACGGTCGAGCGCATCACCCAGCGCATCATTCAGGTCGACCATTCGGCCAAGCCCGCATTGCTGGCGCAGATCCTGAAGCAGGAGCAGGTCAACCGCGCGCTGATCTTTACCCGCACCAAGCATGGCGCCGACAAGGTGGTGAAGGGTCTCGAACGCGCTGGCATCACCTCCGACGCCATTCACGGCAACAAGTCACAGAACCACCGCGAGCGCGTGCTCGCCGCATTCCGCACCGGCGAAATCCGCACGCTGGTGGCCACCGACATTGCCGCCCGCGGCATCGATGTCGAGGGCATCAGCCATGTGGTGAATTTCGACCTTCCGAATGTTCCGGAGACTTATGTCCACCGCATCGGCCGCACCGCGCGCGCCGGCGCGGACGGCGTCGCCATCTCGCTGGTCGCCGGAGAGGAGAACGCCTACTTGCGCGACATCGAGAAACTGATCCGCATTACGCTGCCGAAGGAAGACCGGCGCACGCCGGGTCATCGCGAGACGGCGCCGGCGCCATCGCAGCATCGCGGCGCCCGATCCGCGCCGCACGGCCGCGGTGGCCGAACCAGTGAAGCGGCGCCCGGCGCCAACGGGCCTCGCCGCCGCCGTCCGGGGGGACACGGCGCCGCACCGCAAGCCAGCCGCCACGAGCCGCCGCGTCCGCATGGCGGCAAGGCCCACGGCGGCACTGCGCAACCCGCAAGGACTCAACCCGCCAAGACCCAGAGTGCCAAGACCCTGACTGCCAAGGCCGAAGGGATGCAGGGCGTCGCCTTTTTGCATCGCGAAAGCCGTCCGAATACCCAACCCAACCGCACCCACCGGCCACGCTAATCGGCGATCGATCTGGAGAACACCATGGCTAAAGAAGAGCTGATCCAGTTCGAAGGACTGGTCACCGAAATCCTTCCCGATGCGCGCTACCGCGTGCAGCTCGATGCCGGACATGAAATCGTCGCCTATACCGCAGGCAAGATGAAAAAGAACCGCATCAAGACACTCGCGGGCGACCGGGTGACGATCGAAATGTCGCCTTACGATCTGGAGAAGGGCCGTCTGATCTTCCGTCACAAGGACGAGCGGCCGGGCGGCGGCGCCCCGCGCGGTGCACCGCCGCGCGGTCAATTCCGCCGCAGGTAGGCGAATTTTCCAACAATGCGAAGCCGCGTGACAAAATCATATCAGCGCCGGCTCCCCAACCCCAACGG
Organism: uncultured Bradyrhizobium sp.; assembly: GCF_964252615.1. NCBI lineage: Bacteria > Pseudomonadati > Pseudomonadota > Alphaproteobacteria > Hyphomicrobiales > Nitrobacteraceae > Bradyrhizobium > uncultured Bradyrhizobium sp. The sequence goes on along the minus strand of NZ_CAXUNQ010000011.1, from coordinate 57,007 downwards.
GCACTATCAAAAATCGCGCCCGTCAGGATTGTTTTGGGGGTCGGCTTCGCATAATATGAGCCATCGATTTTCGGCCGGACGACATTAGCTATCCACCGGTACAGCCGGTTTAGACGCTGACGACCCTTCCAAAAATTCGATCTCACCAGCCCATCGCAAGTGGGCTTCGACTATATCTATCTTGAGAAGGGACTACCCCCGTGAGCATGGGAACCGTGAAGTGGTTTAACGCGACCAAGGGCTTTGGTTTCATTCAGCCGGATGACGGCGGCAACGACGTGTTCGTGCACATCAGCGCCGTCGAGCGGGCCGGACTTGGAACGCTACGTGAAGGCCAGAAGATCTCTTACGAGATCGTCGCAGATCGCCGTTCCGGCAAGTCTTCGGCCGACAATCTGCGCGCCGCCGGCTAGACAGGTCTCGTCCAAGCGCGCGCTTGCGGGATTTTGCCGGAGAAAAATGAAGGCCGCGCTCGCTGCGCGGCCTTTTTATTTGGGTGCAGCGGCGGCGGTCGACCGCAGCGGCGGCGTTGAATTCACAGCGTGGTGCAAACCGTCGTCTTGTACATGACGCAGTTGGATTGGCGCGGACGGGTATAGGTCAGGTCGCTTAAGGTGATGCCGGCCTTAGCCATCACATAGCCGACCGCCGGCACGTATTTGTAGCTGACCTCGCTCCAGATCAGATAAGTCCCGCCCACCGCGAGGGCTGCGGGAATCGCTATGATGTCGCTTGGCAGATGGCTCGACGATCCCAGCACGACGGAGCCCGACGAGTTGATGGTCGATGCCTTGCTCCACTGCACCCTGGCTTTAAGCGTCGAGGGATCGACGTACAGTTCGGTGATCGTCGATTGGGTCGGCGTCGCCGAATACGGCGTCAGTATCCCCGCGCTTGCCGCAAAGAAGTTGCTGAGATCGGCATCGGTCACCGTCGTCGATTGCGACGTGAGGTCGGAAAGCGTCCGCGCCACCAGCGTCACCTTGCGGTCGACGGCCACGCCGGATGAAAATTCGACGACCCCGAAAAACATCGTCAGCATCAACGGGACGATCATGACGAACTCGGTCGCCGCCACGCCGCGGCAGTCGTTCGGCAGAGCGGCGGCGGAACGCCGCAGGCAAGACCATAGCTGTGATATCGGCATGGTGCTGTCGTTCGCCTCTAGTAAGGCTCGTTACGGAACGCGGCCGTCGCGGTCAGCAATCGCTTGCTGCCGGATAAATTCGAGATGTTGTAGCCGAGGCCGGTCACGAACAACGGCCATTGATAGAACAGCCGTACAACCACGATATCGCCGGGACCGCCCGCGTTGTAATTGTTGGGCGGCACGAAATTCTTGCCGGAATCGATCGGGTCGCTGATCGAGACGCCGCTAAAGCCCGGATAGCTCTGCACGTCGATCGAGAGTCCGTTGACGCAATCGAACAGCACGGTGATCTTGCCGCATACATAGGTCTTGAATTGGCCCTGGCTGTAGCCGGCGCTTTGCGCCTGGCCGGTCATGATCATCCGCGCGGAATCCTGCGTCACCGTCTCGAGAACCTGGCCTGCGAAAAATACAATGGCGGTTTCGATGATCGCGAACAGCAGCGCGAAAAATACCGGCGCCACCAGCGCGAACTCGACGGCGGCCGATCCGCGCCGGTTGCGGCGGAAGCGGCGCAACGTTCTTCTGACGACGGCTGAAGGCGCGGGCGATGACATCGATCCATCCTCGGCGGGAAACAAACAATTATTACCCGAAACTGATTGTCGAAGTGTTTCGTGGAATCGCGGCGGAATGCACCGCTCTGTTGACCGCGCATTAACCTTTTTCGGCAAGGCGTCCTGAGCACGAATCGAGGCGGGCCCCGCCGGGCCGAATAATCGTCACTGCGGCTTGGACGCGGCCGCGCCCGCGGCCTGACCGCTCAGCGCGCCGGCCTGGTCGAGCACGCCTTTGAGGAATTTCTCGCTGTCGCCCAGCGTGATGCGCGGCTGGCAGATCGGCATGCAGCTGTATGACTCGCGCTCGACTCCGCGGTAGACGGTGACGATCGGGTCGGCCGCGCTTTCGACCATGATGATGCGGTCGACCAACACCTCGCCGTTGCGGTCCATCGCGACGAAATTGGTCGCGCCGTAGCTCTTGCCGGTCACGATGATGATGCCGCCGGGCTGCAGGGTGATGTCCGCGATCAGCGGGTTTCCGACGATGATGGTTGCGGCGCGCTCGGGCAGCCTGACGAGCTTGGCCTGATCGATATGGACCGGGATGGGGGTACCGGAACCGGCGGCAAAAGCGCTTGCCGGAACCAGCAGGATTCCGATCGCCAACGACCGGAACAGGAAATACGCGCGCAAGGCGATGCGCAAGGAACGGACCGACATACTGTACCCCGGGGCATGAACAAGCCGGCAAAAGCGATACGCAGCGGAGCCGGCGCCCGACATGGCAAATCTGACGTTAATTGATGAATGAACTGCAAACGGGCCGGAGAAAGGCCCGCCGCCTTCTGGCCTATTGCCGGAACGGATAGGCCAGTTGGCCGCCGATTTCGGACGGAATGGCCTGATCGTGCACGCCGTAATTGTCGGGAAGCGCGCCTTCCGGCATCCGGAACGTTCCGAACAGCAGATCCCAGACCGGAAACGTCCCGGCAAAATTGGTGTTGCCGCCTTCGTCCAGCGAGGTGTGGTGCCAGCGGTGGAACACCGGGGTCGCCAGCACATATTTGAACGGACCGAGCGTCCAGTTCAGGTTGGCGTGAACGAACGCCGAATGGAAGGTCGTGAACGGCCCGACCCACAGCATGATGTTCGGCGAGATACCGGCCATCAACAGGATGACGTCCACCGCCACCGTTCCCAGAAAAAGGTTTACGGGGTGAAACCGCGCCGCCGAAATCCAGTCCAGATCCTCGGACGAATGATGGATGGCGTGATACTTCCAGAATTCCCCCCCGTGATACATCCGGTGCAGCCAATAGAGCATGAAGTCGGACAGGATCAGGAAAATCGCGGCCTGGATCCACAGCGGCAGCTCGGACAAGGGGCCGTGTCCATTGTCGTAAAACGCGATCAGCTCGTCGGCGTCATGGATCTTGAAAACCGCGGCGGCGCCGACCACCAGCAGCCCGATCCGCACCACGCGCGTGATCAAGGGTACGAAGAACCAGTAACAGACGTCGGTCACGATCTCGCGCTTGCGCCACCACGGCGCTCCCGGATTGCAGGCCCAGAAATAGGACAGCAGGGAAAACACCAGCGCCAGCACGCCGGTGATCGGCACCACCTTGGCAATCGTCTGGCCGAACATCTCGACTATTTCGAGGGGTAAACTGGACATTCGCGGCCTCACCTGATCAGGGCCCCAGAGTTACCCGCTCGCGCTTAAGGACCGGTGAACCTGGCCGGTGAACCCCGCTTTATAATAAAGGCAGGCCGCGTCGCGTTTTACGCGACTCCTTAAAACTAAATTTACTGTGCTTAAGAAGAGCCGGTTTGAGCCGGTTTTACACAATCGAATTAACTGCGCTGCAATTCTCCGATTCTAGGGTGGCACCATGGTCACGGTGCTGAGAACGCCGGCGAGACCAACCTTAAGTTCGAAGCCACGTGTACACATGGAGTTACCTATGAAGAACCTTATTGCGCGTTTCGTAAAGGATGAGTCCGGCGCCACCGCCATCGAATACGGACTGATCGCAGCCGGCATTTCACTCGCAATCATCGCGATCGTGAACGGCCTCGGCACCAACCTGAACACCAAGTTTACGGCGATCAACACGTCGCTGAAGTAAGCGGCTCCTTACAGCATCAAGGGCTTCGGCGATCCCGGGGCCTTTTTTGTTGGCTGGCTTTGTTGCTGCCGATATGAGCAAAATTCCGACCCGCGCTGCCGCGCGCGCGCGCAGCCTGCCGCAAGACGATCGGGGCAGCGCAGCCGCCCGGATCGTCTGCACGGCGCTGGGCCTGGCGGTACTCATGCTGGCCGTCCGGATCGCCGCGATCTGGTGACGCGCGCGCGTTTCCCGATTGTTCACATCTGCCGGCTAGACTCTGGAAGGCACCTTTCCGAACTCGTGCCTGCACGGCCAACGCCCCATGATCCTCGACGTCGCGCGCCTTTTGCTGTTTCCGGCCCTGATGGCGTTCGCCGCCGCAAGCGATCTTTTCACCATGACAATCTCCAACCGGGTGTCGCTCGCCCTGCTCGGCGGCTTCCTCGGCCTTGCCGTGTTGAGCGGCATGGGACTGCACGACATTCTCTCCCATGCCGGCGCCGGCGCCGCCGTTCTCACGGTGGCGTTCGCCTGTTTTGCGCTGGGCTGGATCGGCGGCGGCGACGCCAAGGTTGCAGCCGGGGCCGCGCTCTGGTTCGGCTTTGGCCACCTGCTTGACTATCTGGTCTATGCTTCGCTGTTCGGCGGCGCGCTCACCCTGCTGCTGCTGCAGTTCCGTCAATGGCCGCTGCCCTGTTCGCTCGGCGGGCAGGCCTGGCTGCTCAAGCTGCATGCCAAGGAAAGCGGCATCCCCTATGGTATCGCGCTCGCCATCGGCGCGCTGATGATCTATCCCGAAACCGACTGGATCAAGGCGGTCGACCTCACGCGCTTCGCGGTCCATTGATCGTTCGCGCGAAACTTCTCGTTAACGCGATTTAGATACGCCTCATTAACCATGCTTTGACGAATAGCTGGTCAACTCCCATCACGGCGGCGGAAGCGTCGCAGCGTAATGTGGAAAGTTGAAAGCGTATGAATACCGCACGCATTGTCGTCCTGACCATCGCTGTCGGTGCCGGCGGCGTTGCCGCATATCTTGCAGCCGGCTCCGATCCCCAGGCACCGGCACAGCCGACCATTCAACTGCAGACCGTGGACGTGCTGGTCGCGAAGAACGACATCGGCCTCGGCCAGTCCGTCACCGCCGAGGATGTACAATGGCAGACTTGGCCGGCCACGACCGCTAGCAGCAATTTCATCCGCCGCACCGAGCGTCCCGAGGGGATCAAGGACGTGATGGGCTCGATCGCCCGCGCGCCCTTCCTCACCGGCGAGCCGATCCGCGAGCCGAAGCTGGTCAAGGCCAATGGCTCCGGCTTCATGGCCGCGATGCTGCCGGCCGGCATGCGCGCCATCTCCACCGAAATTTCGCCGGAAACCGGCGCCGGCGGTTTTATCCTCCCGAACGACCGGGTCGACGTCATTCTCTCGAAGCGCGACAAGAATCCGGACCAAAGGGGGGCGCCGGATATCGTCACCTCGGAAATCATCCTCACCAATATTCGCGTCCTCGCCATCGATCAGGCGCCGAAGGAAAAGGACGGCCAGAACAGCGTGATCGGCAAGACCGTCACGCTCGAACTGAAGCCGGAACAATCGGAAACGCTGGCGCGCGCCCGCCAGAGCGGCACGCTGTCGCTCGCACTGCGCAGCATCGCCGATCTCAACGCGCCGGAGAAGAACGTCGAGGCCGTCAAGCGCGGCGACAACGTCAATGTCGTTCGCTACGGCGTTCCGAGCCAGACAACGACACCGAAGTGACAAGGACGCATGATATGAAGCGCAGGGGAAATCAGCGATCGATGCGGGCGGTGATGGCCCGCGCCCTGTCGTTCTCGGCGATCACGGCGTTTACGATCAATCCCGTCCTCACCCCGGCGGCGGCCGCCGATTACCGAACCGCCGCGCCGGTTGCCGCCGAGGGGCAGATGAATGCCCGCTTTCTTGCGCTCGGCGTCGGCAAATCGATCGTGATCGACCTGCCGCGCGACATCAAGGACGTCCTGGTCGCCGATCCGAAAATCGCCAATGCGGTGGTGCGAACGGCGCAGCGCGCCTACATCATCGGCGCCACGGTCGGCCAGACCAACATCGTCTTCTTCGACGCCGCGGGCCAGCAGATCGCCGCCTACGACATCGCGGTCAAGCGTGACCTCAACGGCATCCGCGCCGCGATGCGGCAGATCCTGCCCAACGCGGATATCCAGATCGAAGGCGTGAACGACGGCGTCGTGCTGTCCGGCTCGGTATCCAGTCCGGTCGAGGTGCAGCAGGCCGGCGACCTCGCCGCGCGGCTGGTCGGCGGCATCGAAAAGGTCGTCAACAGCATCGCGATACGGGGCCGCGACCAGGTGATGCTGAAAGTCACCGTCGCGGAGGTGGCGCGCACCATCATTAAGCAATTGGGCATCGATCTCACCGCCAACCTGAACTACGGCACCGCGGTCGTGAATTTCAGCAACGCCAATCCGTTTACGGCCTATGGCCGCACGCTGACCGGCAACGCGCTGACTTCCGCCATCGGCACGTCGACGGTCGGGGGCATTCAGGTCCCGTCGGTGCAAGCCACCATCCGCGCGATGGAAAGCGCCGGCGTGGTGCGGACGCTGGCGGAACCCAATCTCACGGCGATCTCCGGCGAGTCAGCGACCTTCATCGCGGGCGGGGAATTTCCAGTCCCCGCCGGGTATTCCTGCGACCCCGTCACGCATGTCTGCACCACCCAGATCAGCTTCAAGAAGTTCGGCATTTCGCTCAACTTCACGCCGGTGGTACTGAGCGAAGGCCGCATCAGCCTGCGGGTGATGACCGAGGTTTCCGAACTCTCGAACGAAAACGCCATTACCCTGACCCAAGCGGTCGGCAACTCGCTGACGGTGCCTTCGATCAGGACCCGCCGCGCCGAAACGACGCTGGAAATTCCATCGGGCGGCGCGATGGCGATGGCGGGCCTCATTCAGGAGCAGACCAAGCAGGCGATCAACGGGCTGCCCGGCCTCGCGCAATTGCCGGTTCTCGGTTCGTTGTTCCGGAGCCGGGACTACGTCAACAGCCAGACCGAACTGATGGTGCTGGTGACGCCCTATATCGTCCGGGCGGTGGCGCAGAAGGATCTATCCCGTCCCGATGACGGGTTTGCGGATGCGTCGGACCCGCAAGCGGATCTGCTCGGCAGCATCAACCGCATCTACGGGGTGCCGGGCCGCGTCGAACCGGCCAGGAATTACCGCGGCACCTACGGCTTTATCACCGACTGAGGCGGGCGAGGACTCAAACGATGACCACAAGATCACCCGCCGTCCGTAATCGCACCCTCCGCCTGGGGGGCGCGCTGATCGGTCTGTCGATGACGCTGGGCGCATGCACCCATACCGACGAAGTGGTGGCAACCGCGAGCGTCGTCCCGAACGATTATCGCCAGCGTCATCCGATCGCGATCCAGGAAGCCAACCGTTCGATCGATATCTTCGTCGGCAATTCGCGGGGCGGCCTTTCGGCTTCGCAGCGGACCGATGTGATGGGGCTGGCGCAAACCTGGCTCCGCGAAGGCACCGGCGCGATCAATGCCGACGTGCCGACCGGTACGCCGAATGCGCGCGCCGCCGCCGATACATTCCGCGAGGTTCGCGCAATGCTTGCCGCGGCCGGCGTGCCTCCGCGCGGGATCATCGTGCGCAACTATCATCCGGACGATCCGCGCCAGCTTTCGACGATCCGACTGAACTACGCGAAGATCGCGGCGGTGGCCGGCCCCTGCGGGCTGTGGCCGGAGGATCTCGGGCCTTCGGTCAATAACCCCAGCTATTTGGAAAACAAGCCCTACTACAATTTCGGCTGCGCCTATCAGCGCAACATGGCGGCGATGGTCGACAATCCGTCCGATCTCGTGCAGCCGCGGTCCGAAACGCCGCCTTATACGCAACGGCGCGTCAACGCTTACGAAAAATACAAGAGGGGCACGCCGACCACGACGACCTATCCGGAAACCGACAAGGCCAAACTCAGCGATACAGGCAAATGATCAGCTACGCGCGTCAAAATCCCGAACAACAGCCGGCGGTCACGCCGGCGGCGGCCGACGATCACATCGCGCCGGCGCCGCGCGTGTCGGTGCAGGCTTTTTGCGACACGGTGGAAACCGCCGCGGCCGTGCAATCGGCTGGCGAAGACCGCCGCCTCGGCAAGGCCCATCTCAAGATTCAGATGGGCGGCATGGCGGCTGCGACCGAGGCCTACCGCACCGCGCCCACGCCGAACGTCATCATCCTGGAAACCGAGGGCCGCAGCGATATTCTTGCCGGGCTCGATCAACTCGCCACGGTCTGCGACGCCGGAACGCGCGTCGTCGTCATCGGCCGCGTCAACGACGTCACGCTGTATCGTGAGCTGGTACGCCGTGGCGTCAGCGACTACGTCATCGCGCCGGTCAACACCCTGGACGTGGTGCGCTCGATCTGCGGCCTGTTTTCGGCGCCGGAAGCCAAGGCGGTCGGCCGCATCATCGCCATCGTCGGCGCCAAGGGCGGCGTCGGCGCATCCACCGTCGCCCACAACGTCGCCTGGGCGATTGCGCGCGACCTGGCGCTGGATTCCGTGGTCGCCGACCTCGACCTCGCATTCGGCACCGCCGGGCTCGACTACAATCAGGATCCGCCGCAGGGCATCGCCGACGCGGTATTCTCGCCGGACCGCGTCGATACGGCCTTCGTCGACCGCCTGCTGTCGAAATGCACCGATCATCTCAGCCTGCTGGCGGCGCCGGCGACCCTGGAGCGGGTGTACGATTTCGGCGCCGAAGCCTTCGACTCGATCTTCGATACCCTGCGCACGACCATGCCCTGCATCGTGCTCGACGTTCCGCATCAATGGTCGGGATGGACCAGACGCGCGCTGGTCGGCGCCGACGACATCCTGATCGTCGCGACGCCCGACCTCGCCAATCTGCGCAACACCAAGAACATGTTCGACATGCTGAAATCCTCGCGACCGAACGACCGCAGCCCGCTGTATTGCCTCAACCAGGTGGGGGTGCCGAAGCGGCCGGAAATCAATTCCAGCGAGTTCGCCAAGGCGATCGAAAGCCAGCCGATCGCAACCATTCCGTTCGACCCGCAAATGTTCGGGTCGGCCGCCAATAACGGCCAGATGATCGCGGAAATCGCCGCCGGTCATCGCACCAGCGAGATGTTCCTTCAGATCGCGCAGCGGCTGACCGGCCGCGGCGAAACCAAGAAATCGCGCGGCTCGTTCCTGTCGCCGCTGCTCGACAAGCTGCGGAAGAAATAAGTCATCGCGTGGAGTGCCGTCGTGTTTGGTAAGCGTAGCGGAGCAGATACCGATAGCAGGGCGATGAAGCCCGCCGCCGCGCTGGAGCCGGCTTCCGGCGCTGCGGCTTCGCGCGATTCTTCGCTCGCGGTCTTGTCGCCGCCGCTGGCGCCGGCACGGTCGGCGCCGCCGCCTTCGATCGAAGCACGGCGCTCCGACAACTATTATCAGGTCAAGGCGACGATCTTCGGCGCGCTAATCGAAGCGATCGACCTCGCGCAGCTCGCCAAGCTCGACGGCGAATCCGCACGCGAGGAAATCCGCGATATCGTCAACGAGATCATCGCGATCAAGAACATCGTGATGTCGATCGCCGAGCAGGAGGAATTGCTCGACGATATCTGCAACGACGTTCTCGGCTACGGCCCGCTCGAGCCGCTGTTGTCGCGCGACGACATCTCCGACATCATGGTCAACGGCGCCGGCACGGTCTTCATCGAAGTCGCCGGCCGTATCCAGCGCACCGGTATCCGTTTCCGCGACAACCAGCAACTGCTGAACATCTGCCAGCGCATCGTCAGCCAGGTCGGCCGCCGCGTCGATGAATCCTCCCCTATCTGCGACGCCCGCCTGGCCGACGGTTCGCGCGTCAACGCTATCGTCCCGCCGCTGGCGATCGACGGACCCGCGCTCACCATCCGCAAGTTCAAGAAGGACAAGCTGACCCTCGATCAGCTTGTCAAATTCGGGGCGATCACGCCGGAAGGCGCGGAGATCCTGCAGATTATCGGGCGCTGCCGCGCCAACGTTCTGATTTCCGGCGGCACCGGCTCCGGCAAGACCACCTTGCTGAACTGCATGACCAACTATATCGACCACGACGAGCGGGTCATAACCTGCGAGGACGCTGCGGAACTGCAACTGCAGCAGCCGCACGTGGTGCGCCTGGAAACCCGCCCTCCCAACATCGAGGGCGAAGGCCAGGTCACGATGCGCGAACTGGTGCGCAACTGCCTGCGCATGCGCCCGGAGCGCATCATCGTCGGCGAAGTCCGCGGACCGGAAGCGTTCGACCTGCTGCAGGCCATGAATACCGGCCACGACGGATCGATGGGAACGTTGCACGCCAACAACCCCCGCGAGGCGTTGTCGCGCTGCGAATCGATGATCACGATGGGCGGTTTCTCGCTGCCCTCACGCACCATTCGCGAAATGATCTGCGCCTCGATCGACGTCATTATCCAGGCCGCCCGGCTGCGCGACGGCTCACGCCGCATCACCCACATCACCGAAGTGATGGGAATGGAAGGCGACACCATCATCACCCAGGACCTGTTTCTCTACGACATGATCGGCGAGGACGCCAACGGCAACATCATCGGCCGGCACCGCTCGACCGGTATCGGCCGGCCCCGGTTCTGGGACCGCGCGCGCTATTACGGCGAGGAAAAACGGCTGGCGGCCGCGATCGACGCTGCTGAGGTCATCGTGGAGGTCTAGGGACGACGGCCATGAACATGCAGACGCTCGCATTCGCCTTTTTGGGAGCCACCGCCGTCGGCGGGCTGGCCTGGGTCTTCCTTTATCCGCTGCTGTCCGGAGAAAGGAAGGCGGAAGCCCGCCGCGCCTCGGTTGCCCGATCCGAGCCTGTGGCGCGCCAGACCGACAAGGCGCAGCGCTCGCGCCGCGAACAGGTCGAAGGGTCCATGAAGGAGGTCGAGGCCCGCCGGCAGAAAGAAAAGAAAGTCTCGCTCGGTATTCGCCTCACCCAGGCCGGCCTGGACTGGACGCCGAAGAAATTCATGATCATCTCGGGCATTCTCGGGATGGCGTGCGCCGCCATCGCGCTGTTTTTCGGCGGCGGAATGATCGCCGCCCTCGGCCTTGCATTCGCCGCCGGATTCGGCCTGCCGCGCTGGATCCTCGGTTATCTCAAGAAACGCCGGGAAAAGAATTTCCTTAAAGCGCTGCCGGACGCCGTCGACGTCATCGTTCGCGGCATCAAGGCCGGTCTGCCGCTGTTCGAATCGATCAAGGTGGTTGCGGCCGACGCACCTGAGCCGCTCAAAAGCGAATTCATCGCGATCATCGAAACCCAGGCGATCGGCATGCCGCTCGGCGAGGCCTGTTCGCGCCTGTTCGAACGGATGCCGGTGCCGGAAGCCAACTTCTTCGGGATCGTGATCGCGATCCAGCAGAAATCCGGCGGCAACCTGTCCGAGGCGCTGGGCAACCTGTCCAAGGTGCTGCGCGACCGCAAGAAGATGGCCGAGAAGATTCAAGCCATGTCGATGGAAGCCAAGGCATCCGCCGGCATCATCGGCTCGCTGCCGCCGATCGTCATGCTGCTCGTGTACCTGTCGACCCCGGACTATATCTCGCTGCTGTGGACGCATCCGACCGGTCAGTTGATGCTGGCCGGCTGCGTGGTGTGGATGTCCTGCGGCATCTTCGTGATGAAGAAAATGATCAATTTCGATTTCTGACGGTGCCGCATGATTGAGTTCCTGGTCACAAAGCTTCACGACGCGCGGTTCATGACCATGCTGTTTGCCGCCATTGCCGCCAGCGCCACCGCGTACACGCTGATCATGCCGCTGTTCGCCGGCGAGGGCCTGGCCAAACGCATGAAGGCCGTCGCCAGCGAGCGCGAGCGGCTCCGGCAGCGGGAGCGCGATCGTCTTTCCAAGACTGAAAAGGTTTCGCTGCGTCAGGCGCCGAAGCAACTCGTCTCCAAGGTGGTGGAAGACTTCAACCTCGGAAAATGGGTGGCGCAGGAAGCCGCGCGCGACAAGCTGATCATGGCGGGCTATCGCGGGCACGCGCCCTACGTCACCTTTCTGTTCTTCCGCATGGTGACGCCGATCCTGTTTCTGGCGGGCTCGGTGCTCTATGTTTTCGTGATCTCCCACATGGAGAAATCGACGCCGGTAAAGATCGGCATGTGCATTGGCGCCGCCTATTTCGGCCTGCAGGCGCCGATGCTGTTCCTGAAGAACGCGATCTCGAAACGCCAGCTTTCGATCAAACGGGCTTTCCCGGATGCGCTCGATCTGCTGCTGATCTGCATCGAATCCGGCATGTCGATCGAAGTCGCGTTCCGCAAGGTCAGCGTCGAGATCGGGTCGCAGTCGGTGGCGCTGTCCGAAGAGTTCACCCTCACCACGGCCGAGCTGTCTTATCTGCAGGACCGCAAGGTCGCCTATGAGAACCTGGCCAAGCGCACCGGCCTGGAAGGCGTGAAATCAGTCTGTCTCGCCTTGCAGCAGTCGGAACGTTACGGCACGCCGCTGGGCCAGAGCCTGCGCGTGATGGCCCAGGAAAATCGCGACATGCGCATGAACGAAGCCGAGAAGAAGGCGGCAGCGCTGCCGCCGAAACTGACGGTGCCGATGATCCTGTTCTTCCTGCCGGTGCTGTTCGTGGTCATCCTCGGGCCGACCGGCATCAAGGTCGCCGCAATGCAGTAAGGCGCGAAGCCCCGGTTCGTCATGGCCGGGCTCGTCCCTACTGGATGCACACATCCCGTCATACGCGGGCTGGACCCGCGTATCCATCCATCTTCGGAAGAGTTGTTTCGAAGGGTTGGAGTCGCAAGCAACCGGAACCCCGGCTCTGCAGCGCACCGCTCCGCAAGGGCTGCGCGCTGCGCTGCGTCCGGGGAACGCGCCCCGTGGAGCACGATATTGCAAGACGCCGCAATACACGCCGCGTCAACCGCTGGCTTGACCGGCTTATCCATCGCTCTTGGCAAAAGATTTTGCGAAGACGAATGGATTGCCGGGTCAAACTCCGGCAATGACGGCCTCTCGTGTCCCGGCGTGATGCGGCGCTACACTGCGCTGCGACGCCAACACACCGTCATGGCCGGGCTCGTCCCAATCGGGTTCAATCCGGGCGGTTGAGCGCCGCCACCGGAATGGCCGCCGCGCCCGCGCGCGGATTGTCCTTGCGGCTGAGCATCTGCTTCAGATAGGCGACATTCGCGGCCGCCTCGTCGGGCGGCAGATCGGCCTTGACGATGGTTTCGGCCTCGGCGAAGCGGCCCTGCAGGCCGACCACCAGTCCCAGATTCTGCCGCACCCGCGTGTCGGCCCTGGCACTGCCGTAAGCGCGGCGCAAGTTCTCCTCGGCCTTCGGCAGATCCTTGGACAACACATACGACATGCCGAGATTGGACAGCACCGAAGGCTCTTCCGGCACGATTTTCAGCGCGCTGGCATAATAGCGGCGGGCTTCATCATGGCGGCCAAGTTGATCCAGCGCGGTTCCCTGCACCGAGAGAATCCGCCAATCCGGGTTTTCGGGCGAATGGGCGCGGCCGAGCACGTCGAACGCCTGCTTGAAATTGCCGTTATCGGCCAGCGCGCGGCCGTAGCCGGCCAGCAGCGTCTTGTCGCCGGGATGGGCGATGGTGGCCTGCTCGAGCACGGCGGCGGCCTGGGAGCGCTGTCCGGTGGCGCGGAGCGCCTGGCCGTAGCGCAGGGCCGCATCGGCATCCTTGGGATTGGCGCGATAGCGTTCGCCATAGACCTCGGCGGCGCGGCGCGGATCGCCGTCGGGGCTTGTGTCGGCCTTTGAAGATGCGGCCGATCCGGTGATGTCAGCCATGGTCTGACAGCCGCCAAGGCCAGCGGCCAAAATCGTGATCACGGCTGCGGAGGCGAGGAGCCGGGCAAGACTGGACTGCTGACGCATGGCACTTTAACTCATCAATAGCCGGCGCATCGATCGAGCCGAACGCGTCAAGCAATAAACCGTTAACCCTAACGGCCGGTTAATGGCCCGGTCGGCCCGCGCCCTGCCCGCTGCAACGAGACCAGACCGCATGCATTCCGCCTTTGAAACCGCGCCGGCAACCACAGCCATTCCGATTACCTTCGTCACCAAGACGACGTGGGATGCGATCGGCGCGGCCTTGCCCGCGCAGGCGCGGCAGTTCGCGCAAGCCAATGGTTTTGCGGCCAAGCCGGGAAAATGCCTGACCCTGCCGGCCGCCGACGGCCGGATCGCGCAGGTCCTGTTCGGACTGGAGGATGACGCCGCTCCATGGCGCGACCTGTTCCGGCCCGGCCAGTTGCCGGGTCTGCTGCCTCCGGGCGTCTACCGCTTCGCCAATGCGCCGCACGACATGCGCCTTGCAGCGCTCGCATTTGCGCTCGGCAGTTACCGGTTCGGCCGCTATCGCAAGAACAAGGCCCCGAGCGTCAGACTGGTGCCCCCCGACGGCGTCGACATCGCCGACATCACGCGCATGGCGGAAGCGGCGGCGTTTGCGCGCGACCTCATCAATACGCCCGCCAACGACATGGGGCCCGAGGAACTGGCGCTGGCGGCGCAGGATCTTGCAGGCCGATACGGCGCGGATTTCGATTGCATCGTCGGCGACGACCTTGTGCGGCGGAATTTTCCGCTGATTCATGCGGTCGGCATGGCATCGCCGCGCGCGCCGCGGCTAATCGATTTTTCCTGGGGCGATCCCGCGCATCCCAAGGTGACGCTGGTCGGCAAGGGCGTCTGCTTCGACACCGGCGGGCTCGACCTGAAACCGTCCGCCGGCATGCTGATCATGAAGAAGGACATGGGCGGTGCCGCCAACGCGCTGGCGCTGGCGTCGATGGTGATGGATGCCAGGCTCAAGGTCCGGCTGCGGGTGCTGATCCCGGCGGTGGAGAATGCGGTGGCCGGCAATGCCTTCCGTCCGCTCGATATCTTTCGGTCGCGCAAGGGCGTCACGGTGGAGATCGGCAACACCGACGCCGAAGGCCGGCTGGTGCTGGCCGACGCGCTGGCGCTTGCCGACGAGGAGAAACCCGATCTGTTGATCGACCTGGGGACCCTGACCGGTGCGGCACGGGTGGCGCTGGGTCCGGATCTGCCGCCTTTTTATACCAACGACGAAAGGCTGGCGCTGGAGGTCACAGCTCACGCCAAGACGGAGAACGATCCGCTGTGGCGATTGCCGCTGTGGCCGCCCTACGACAGCTGGCTGGATTCCAAGGTCGCCGATATCAATAACGCGCCGTCGGGAGCGTTTGCGGGCTCGATCACCTGCGCGCTGTTCCTGCAGCGCTTTGTCGGGGCTGCAAAGAGCTGGCTGCACGTGGACATCTACGGCTGGACGCCTTCGGCCAAGCCGGGCCGTCCGGAGGGCGGTGAGTGCCAGGCCGCGCGCGCGATCTATAAACTGCTGAGCCAGCGCTATGGATGACCCGCGCCTGACGCCGGCGCGGCCGGATCTGGCCGCGAAATATCTGGAAGGAAAGGTCAGCGCCGCACGCTTCGTCGCCGGCGAGGATCTCGAAATCATCGATAGCATCGCGCCGATGCGCCGCGATCCAGCTTCGGATGCGGAACTGGCGACGCAGGCTTTGAAGGGCGAGCGCGTCACGATCTATGAACGCAACGGCGAGGGCTGGGCCTGGGGGCAGTTGAACGGCGACGGCTATGTCGGCTGGCTGCCCGATCGCGCGATGGCGCGGCTCGCTGCTGTGCCGACGCATAAAGTCACCGCCGTACTGACATTCGCGTTCCCCGGCCCTTCAATCAAACTGCCGCCAGCCGACATGTTGCCGCTGGGCGCGACAATTGCAGTCACGCGCAACCACGGTGAATTCGCCGTCACGCATGACGGCCGCCATGTGCCGCGACAGCATCTCGGCGCACTCGGTGTCCATCAGAGCGATTTCGTCGCCGTCGCCGAAAGGTTTGCCGGAACGCCTTATCTGTGGGGCGGCAAGACCAGCCTCGGCATCGATTGCTCCGGCCTGGTGCAGATCGCGCTCAACGCCGCCGGCACCGGCTGTCCGCGCGACAGCGACATGCAGGAGGCGGCGTTGGGGCGGGCATTGTCGCCATCGGAGTCGAGACAACTGCAGCGCGGCGATCTGATCTTCTGGGAAGGTCATGTCGCGATCGTGCGCGACACCGAAACCATCGTTCACGCCAATGCGCACCACATGGCAACGGCGGTCGAGAACACGCAAGATGCGATTGCACGCATCAAGGCCACGGGCAGCGAAGTGACGAGCATCAGACGATTATAGGAGCAGAAGCTATGCTCTTCATTCGTACTACTCCGCGACCGCACCGGGCGCGGCCTCGATCCGGAATGCGGCGGCGAACAGCGCGCGGGTGTAATCGGTCTTCGGATTTTTGAACAGCTCCGACGCCGGCCCTTCCTCGACCACCTTGCCATGGCGCATCACGATCAGATGGCTCGCCAGGGAGGCCACGACGCGCAGGTCGTGCGAGATGAACATGTAGGTGAGATCGCGCTTGCGCTGCAGTTCCCGCAAGAGATCGACCATCTGCGCCTGGAACAGCATGTCGAGGGCCGAGGTCGGCTCGTCCAGCACGACGAAATGCGGCTCCAGCACCGCCGCGCGCGCAATGCTGATGCGCTGGCGCTGGCCGCCGGAGAATTCATGCGGATACCGGAACCGCGTCGCCGGATCCATGCCGACGTCGTTCAGCGCCGTGATCACGCGCGCTTCCCGCGCGTCGTGCGACAGCCCGGGCTGATGCACGGAAAGTCCTTCGGCGATGATATCGCCGACCGACATGCGCGGGCTCAGCGCACCGAAGGGATCCTGAAACACGATCTGCATGTCGCGGCGGAACGGCCGCATCGCCTTGAAGCGCAGGCCCTGGATGTCCTTGCCCAGAAACACGATCGGACCATTGGAGGAAATCAGCCGCAGCAGCGCCAGCCCGAGCGTGGTCTTGCCCGAGCCGGACTCGCCGACCACGCCGAGCGTCTCACCCTGACGCACCGAAAGGCTGACCCCGTCGACCGCCTTGATGTGTCCGACCGTCGAGCGCAGCAGGCCGCGCTTGACCGGAAACCATACTTTCAGGTCGTCGGTCGACATCACCACCGGCGAATCCGGCCGCGGCGGCGCCGGATCCGGCTTCGGCTCGGCAGCGAGCAGCGCGCGGGTATACGGATGCTTCGGCGCCGTAAAGACCTGCTCCACCGGCCCCTGCTCGACGATCTTGCCGTTGTTCATGACACAGACGACGTCGGCGATGCGGCGCACGATGCCGAGGTCATGGGTGATGAACAGCAGGCTCATGCCGAGCCGCGCGCGGATATCCGCCAGCAGGGCCAGGATCTGCGCCTGCACCGTGACGTCCAGCGCCGTGGTCGGCTCGTCCGCGATCAGCAAATCCGGCTCGTTGGCAAGCGCCATCGCGATCATCACCCGCTGGCGCTGGCCGCCGGACAGTTGATGCGGATAGCTGGCCAGCCGCGTCTCCGGCTCGGGAATGCCGACCTGGGTCAGCAGTTGCAGCGTCCGCGCCCGCGCCGTCGAACCGCAAAGGCCGCTGTGCAACTGCAGGATCTCGCCGATCTGTGCTTCGATGGTGTGCAGCGGATTGAGCGAGGTCATCGGCTCCTGGAAGATGATCGAAATATCGTTGCCGCGGATGCCGCGGATCTCGCGCTCGGACAGGGTCAGCAGCTCGCGGCCCTTGAAGCGGACGTAGCCGGAGGGATGCGACGCGGTGGGATAGGGCAGCAGCTTGAGGATCGACAGCGCGCTGACCGATTTTCCCGACCCGGACTCGCCGACCAGCGCCACGCACTCGCCGCGCCTGATCTCGAACGAAATACGATCGACCGCGAGGGAGGTGCCGCTGGGCTGGTGGAACGCCACCGACAGATCGCGCACGTCGAGCAAGGGCTGGTTGATGGCGTCCATCAGGAAAGTTCTCGGATCAAGCGAGACAGGCTTTCTTCATCAAAGTTCACCCGCACCATCCCCGTGGGCAATCTGCTGAAATCCTTATCTGTCGAGACGAAAAAGCGGCATCCACTCTGTATCGCCGACGTAAGGTGAACCGCATCAGGTAGCTTAAGGGGAGTGACGCCGCGCAAATCAGCCGTCTCGATCAAAATACTCCGACTAACAGGAATTAATCCGATTAAGTTGCTCCAAAGAAGCAGATCGAGATAAGCGCGCCGTTTGATGCCCGGGCTCAGCGCATCGACCCGCCGGGACGGAGCAAGAACTTCAGCAAAGGTAATTTCGCTTGTAACGGCCACCCGATCCCGCCGTTGTCGAAGAATCTCAATCAATTTTTGCGCCGGCGCCGCAGTCTCTTTCGTACCTTCAACTGCCTTAATGAAGAAATTAGTATCGAGATAGATAATGCCGTCGGGAACTTCAGTCATCCCATTCGTCTCGCATTTTCCGGACGTCTCCATCGATTTCTTCGGCCGAGCGGCGTCGAAAGCCTTCTAAAGAGAAGATTTCCTCAAGGCTCATCACTTTCTCAGGTCGCTGTTCCTCCTCGGCGACAATGACAGTCACGGTCGAGGAAGGATCGACGCTGCCCCGCAAGTCATCTGGAAGCTTCGAAGCCGGATAATGTTCGCGAACGGTCCTGTTCATGGCGCACCTTTATCTCTTCGAATCTTACCACAAATCTACCTGAACGTCTTGCGCGGATCGAAGGCGTCGCGCACCGCTTCGCCGATAAAGATCAGGAGCGACAGCATGATTGCGACCGCAAAGAAGCCGGTGAAGCCGAGCCACGGCGCCTGCACGTTGGCCTTGCCCTGCGACAAGAGTTCGCCGAGCGACGGCGAGCCCGGCGGCAGTCCAAAACCGAGGAAATCCAGTGCCGTCAGCGTCATCACCGAGGATGAAACGATGAACGGCAGGAAGGTCATGGTCGCCACCATCGCGTTGGGCAGCAGGTGCCGGAACATGATGACGGCGTTGGAGACGCCGAGCGCGCGGGCCGCCTGAATATATTCGAAATTCCGTCCGCGCAGGAATTCGGCGCGAACCAGTCCTACCAGCGACACCCAGGAAAACAGCAGGAGGATACCGAGCAGGACGAAGAATCCGGGCACCAATACCGACGACAGGATCAAGAGCAGATACAGCGAGGGAATGGAGCTCCAGATTTCGATAAAGCGCTGGAAACCGAGATCGACCCAGCCGCCGAAATAGCCTTGCACGCCCCCGGCGGCGACGCCGATAACGGACGAAATGATCGTCAGCGCAAGGCCGAACAGCACCGAGATGCGAAAGCCGTAGATCAGCCGCGCCACCACGTCGCGGCCCTGGTCGTCGGTGCCGAGCCAGTTGTATTCGAGATCGCGGCAGCTCTTGAGGCCCTTGCGCTCGACCACCTCCCTGCATTGCGCTTCGGTCAGCATCCAGGTCGGCTTCGACGGCGCCGGGGTCGGCAGGTCGAGATTGTGGGTGTCGTAGGAATAGCGGATCAGCGGCCAGATGATGGTGCCGCCCTTGGCCTTGATCAGCTTCTGCAGATAAGGGTCGCGGTAGTCGGCGGCGGTCTCGAAATCGCCGCCGAACGTCGTCTCGGAGTAACTGATGAACGCCGGCCAATACAGGCGCCCGTCGAACTTGAGGAAGAACGGACGGTCGTTGGCGATCAGTTCGGCGAACAATGAAACCACGAACAGCAGCAGGAAAATCCAGAACGACCAGTAGCCGCGGCGGTTCGACTTGAAGTTCTGCCAACGGCGCTGATTGAGCGGCGAAATACCGAGCGGCCGGCGTGACGGCGGCGCCGCCTCGCCGAGCGGCGACAGCGTCGTGGTCTCGATCGGCGGCGGCGCGGTGAGTGTCATCAGACTTCCCGCGCCTCGAAATCGATCCGCGGATCGATCCACATATAGGCCAGGTCGGAAACCAGATTCACGACGAGGCCGACCAGTGAAAAGATGAACAGCGTGCCGAACACCACCGGATAGTCGCGGTTGAGCACGCTCTCGAAACCGAGCAGGCCCAATCCATCCAGCGAAAAGATGGTCTCGATCAGCAGCGAACCCGAGAAGAACGCGTGGATGAACGCGCCGGGAAAGCCGGCAATGACGATCAGCATGGCGTTGCGGAAGATATGGTTATACAGCACCTGGCGTTCGCTGCAGCCCTTGGCCCGCGCGGTCATGACATACTGCTTGCGGATCTCGTCGAGAAACGAATTCTTGGTCAGCAGCGTCATGGTGGCGAAGGCGCCGAGCACCATGGAGATCAGCGGCAGCGAGATGTGCCAGAAATAGTCCAGAATTTTCCAGTACCATGGGAACTGGCCCCAGCCGTCCGACGTAAGCCCCCGCAGCGGGAAGATGCTCATGAACGAACCGCCGGCGAACAGGATGATCAACAGGATCGCGAACAGGAAGCCGGGGATCGCAAAACCTACGATGATCACTGCCGAGGTCCAGGTATCGAACCTCGATCCGTCCTGTACCGCCTTGCGGATACCGAGCGGAATCGAGATCAGATAGGTCAGCAGCGTCATCCAGACGCCGAGCGACATCGACACCGGCAGCTTCTCCTTGATCAGCTGCAGCACGCTGACATCGCGGAAATAGCTTTTGCCGAAATCGAACCGGGAGAAATTCCACAGCATCAGCGCGAAACGTTCCGGCGCCGGCTTGTCGAAGCCGAATTGCTTTTCGAGGCTCTTGACGAAATCCGGATCGAGGCCCTGCGCGCCGCGGTATTTCGAATTCACCGCATCTCCCGACGCGCCCATCTGCGTCCGCGCGCCGAAATCGCCGCCGGACGATCCCGATACCCGCGACGCGCCGCCGGTATCCGCGCCGCTGAGCTGCGCGATGACGCGCTCGACCGGGCCGCCGGGGGCGAATTGCACCACCACAAAGGAGACGAACAAAATCCCCAGCAAGGTGGGGATCATCAGGAAAATGCGGCGCGCGATGTATGCGCTCATGCTATTTCACCTGCTCGAGCTTCGCCGCCTTGTCGGGATCAGACCACCACAGGACCCGCTCGCCGATGCTCGACGCGTCGATCGGATAGCGCGGCAACTTCACCGGATGGTCGAACACGTCCCAATAGGCGAGCGGGTGGCTGGTGCGATACCACTGCGGCACCCAGTAGCGCCCGGCGCGGAATACGCGGTCGAACGCGCGGCACGCGACCGTCAGCTCGGCGCGATTGTCGGCGCCGAGGATTTTCTCGATCAGCGCGTCGATCGCGGGACTGGCGATGCCGGCGAGGTTGTAGGAACCCTTGGTCCTGGCCGCCTGCGAGGAAAAGAACGGACGCATGCCGTCCCCCGGCGTCGCCGACATGCTGAAGCGCTGGATGGTCATATCGAAGTCGAAATCTTCCAGCCGCGCGCGGTATTGCACCGGGTCGACCAGGCGCAAACTGGCCTCGATTCCGAGCGTGCCGAGATTTTTGATATAGGGCGCGTGATGCGGCTGGATCGAGGGTTCATCGGCAAGAAATTCGATCCTGAAAACCTCGCCGTTCGGCAACAGCCGCTTGCCGTCCTTGATGACCAGGCCCGCGTCCTGCAGGAGCTGCGATGCCTTGCGCAACAATGTACGGTCCTGTCCGGATCCGTCGGACACCGGCGGCACGAACGGCGCGCCGAACACCTCATTAGGCACCTGGCCGTGAAACGGCTCCAGCAATTTGACTTCTTCCGGCGACGGCAGCCCGCCGGCCATCATGTCGGAATTCTGGAACACCGAATGGGTGCGCGCGTAGGCGCCGTACATGATGGTCTTGTTGGTCCATTCGAAATCGAAAGCAGAGGTCAGCGCCTCGCGCACCCGCGGGTCCTGGAATTTCTCGCGGCGGGTGTTGATGAACCAGCCCTGCGCGCCCGACGGCGTTTCGTCGGGCAGGATTTCGCGCTTGACGCGGCCGTCCTTGACGGCGGGGAAATCGTAGCGCGTCGCCCACACCCGCGCGGTGAACTCTTCGCGGAACAGATAATTCTTGGCGGTAAAGCCCTCGAACGCCACGTCGCGGTCGCGGTAGAATTCGTAGCGCACCGTGTCGAAATTATACAGGCCGCGCGCAACCGGAAGATCGGCGGCCCACCAGTCCTTGACGCGTTCGAACTCGATGTAGCGGTTGGCCTCGAATTTTCCTATCTTGTACGGTCCGCTTCCGAGCGGAATCTCGAGCGTGGATTCGTCGAACGGCCGCGTCGCATAATAGGCTTTCGAGAAGATCGGCAGGCCGGCAATATAAAGCGGCACGTCACGCGCCCGCTTCTCGGCAAAAGTAACGACCAGGGTCGCATCGTCCGATGCCTCGGCCTTCACCATATCGCGCATCTGCTGCAGGATCAGCGGATGCCCGTTGGTTTTGAGCGTCGTGAGCGAAAAGGCGGCGTCGTGCGCGGTGAGCCTGCTGCCGTCGTGAAATCTTGCTTCGGGGCGCAGCGTGAAGCGGTAGACCAGCTTGTCCGCCGATATCTGCACGGATTTGGCGGCCAGGCCGTACATCGCGTCCGGCTCGTCGCCCGCACGCGCCATCAGCGCCGCAAAGGTCAGGTCCATGCCCTGGGCGCCCTCGCCTTTCAGAATAAAGGCGTTGAGCGAATTGAAGGTCTGGTAGGACTGATTGTAGGCCCGCACCGACGGGATCATTGAAAACAGTCCGCCTTTCGGAGCGACCGGATTGACGTAGTCGAAGTGATGAAAGTCCGGCGGATATTTCAGATCGCCGAACACCGAAAGACCGTGAACCTCGGCACCGGCATCGACCGCCATCGCCGGCCGCAGCCAGGTTGCGCCGATCGCACCGGCGCCGAAACCGAGCACACGCCGTCGGGTAAACTGCGCCAGGCGCGCCGGATCGCTCAAGACCGTCTGCCGATCCTGGCGGCTTTGTCGGCATCGTACCACCACAGCGCCGGCAGGCCGGACCGGCCGTATTTCGGCAGCGGCTCGGCGTGGCTGAAGCGGTCCCACCGCGCATAGCGCGAAAAGCCATAGGTGAACTGCGGCACGACGTAGAAATTCCAAAGCAGCACGCGATCGAGCGCCCTGGTCGTGGCCAGCAGCGTCGTGCGATCCTTTGCAAAGATCACCTTGTCGATCAGTTCGTCGATGGCGGGATTCCTGATGCCGATGGTGTTGCGCGCGCCCGGCTTGTCCGCGGCCTGCGATCCCCAAAACTCCCGCTGCTCGTTGCCGGGAGACAGCGACTGTCCCCATTGGTCGATAATCATGTCGAAATCGAAGCTGCGCAGCCGGTTCTGGTACTGCGCATCGTCCACGGTGCGGATCGAAGCCGTCACCCCGATGCGTTCCAGCGACGGCTTGTAGAACAACGCGATACGCTCGGCCGACGGATCCTGCACCAGAATCTCGACGCTAACCGGTTTGCCGGAGGGATCGACCAGCTTGCGCTCGCGCACCTCGAACCCGGCGTCCTTCAGCAGCTTGGCGCTTTCGCGCAGATTGCCGCGCACCGCTTCCGGGTTGCCGCCCACCGGATTGGCATAAGGCGTCGTGAAGACCTCGGCCGGCACCTTGTCGCGCACGGTTTCGAGAATCTGCAGTTCGTCGCCCTGCGGCAGGCCCGAGCAGGCGAGCTCGGTGCCTTCGAAATAACTGTTGATCCGCTTGTACTGCCCGTAGAACAACTGCTTGTTCATCTCCTCGAAATCGAAGGCGTAGTTGAAGGCGCGGCGCAACCTCGAATCCTTGAAGGCGTCGCGGCGCAGGTTGAACGCGAACCCCTGCATCCGTCCGGAATCGTTGATCGGAAATTCCTCCCTGACGACGCGTTTTTCGTTGACCGCTGGAAAATCATATGCGGTCGCCCACTGTTTCGCGGAATTCTCGGCGATCCAGTCCGCCTGGTCGGCCTTGAAGGCTTCGAGCGCGACAAGATTGTCCCGGAAGAATTCGAAACGCAGTTCGTCGAAATTATTCTCGCCGATCCGCACCGGCAGCTTTGCACCCCAGTAATCCCTGACCCGCTCGACCGCGACCGAACGGCCGGCGACAAAATCCTTGATCCGGTAGGGGCCGGAGCCGAGCGGCTTTTCCAGCGTCGTCGCCGAGATATCGCGCTTGCGGCCTTCGCTGTCGGTGCCCTCCCACCAATGCTTCGGCAGCACGGTCAATTCACCGACGATGGTCGGCAGTTCACGGTTTCCGGGCTGGTCGAACGTAAACGTGACCTCGCGCTCACCGGTCTTCTCGGTCTTGACGACATGGCGGTAATAAGAGGAGTACATCGGGCTGTATTTTTTCAAGGTATCGATCGAGAACACCACGTCTTCCGGGGTTACCGGCCTACCGTCGTGCCAGCGCGCCTCCTTGCGCAGCCGGTACTTGACCCATGAAAAGTCGTCCGGATGCGACGCCGCTTCGGCCAGCAATCCGTAATAGGTGATGACCTCGTCCTGTGAACGGGCCATCAGCGCTTCATAGATCAGCCCGACCGCCGGCGCGATCGACCCCTTCACACCCGCCACGGCGAGGTTGAAATTATCGAACGTGCCGATCGATATCGAGCGTGCGACGCCGCCCTTCGGCGCGTCCGGATTGACGTAATCGAAGCGCTGGAAGTCCACCGGATATTTGATGTCGCCGAACAGCGACAACGCATGCCGCCACGCCGCCTCGCCGGTTGCCGCCTGCGCGCGGGCCGTGCCCGCCGTTTGCAGGCCGGTTGCTGCGGCAAAGGCCGGAACGGCGGCGGCAAAAGCCGTGCTCTGAAGAAGACGTCGTCGGGTAATGGCCAATTGAAGAATTTCCTGATGCTGCCGACCGCGACTAGAGCCGCAATATAAGGCGAGGATTCGACCGATTATGTTGCTTTTTACCAGCCCGCGACCGACCCCGCTGCGGCGAAACGTCCCGATAACGCGCATATGAAGCGCCGGTTTCCCGGCAAACGAAAACGGCCAGGCGAACCTGGCCGTTGAGAACGAAGAATTCATGGGCCGCGAACGGTGCTATTTCGCCGCCGTCGGCAGCGGCACCGGGGTGTCGGCCAGCGTCGCGAGGTAGGCGATCACGTCGGCGCGCTCGCTGTCCTTCTGGATGCCGGCGAAGCCCATCGCCGTGCCAGGAATGAAGCCCTTCGGGCTGGCAATGAACTTGTTCAAATCGTCGAAGGTCCAGGTGCCGCCCTTTTGCTTCATGGCCGCGGAGAAATTAAACCCGCCTTTACCTTCGCCCTTCTTTTCGTTGACGGTGCCGAACAGGTTCGGGCCGACGCGGTTGGGGCCGCTTTTTTCGAAGGTATGGCAGGCCGCGCATTTCTTCGCGGCAGCCACGCCCCTTTCGGCAGAAGCCGTCTGCAGCAGCTTCTCGATCGGCTCCGACGGTGCCGCAGCTTCCTTGGCCCCGCCGGCGTGATCGTCTTCCTTCACGGCGATGTCATAGCCAGGTTTTTCGAGCTTCTTGGGGGCAAAAACCGCGCCTGCAGTAAAACTCGACACCAGCAGAACGAGGCAGGTGGCCAGGACGGCGCCGAGGATCTTATTGAGTTCGAAGGAGTCCATTTTCGATCAGGCTCCAGGCCGGAATTTCGACGTTGCGGCCAACTGAGCGGCCAAGGATAGGCGGCAGGAATCAGGCTTTCGCGCTGCACCTTCAGCAGCGATCAGATATCGGTTTGCCCGCGCTCTGGCAACCCGTATAAACGCCCGAACTTTCGACCAATCCCCATCAATTCCCCATCACTTAGCCGGGTTCAACCCCCATGACCGAACCCCGCATTCTGGTGCTGATTCCCGCCCGCATGGCTTCCACACGGCTGCCTGGCAAACCGTTGCTGGAAATCGCCGGACTGCCGATGATCGTCCATGTGCTGCGCCGGGCCGAAGCCGCCGATATCGGCCGGGTGGCGGTCGCCACCGACACACCCGACATCGCCGAGGCGGTAGAAATCCACGGCGGCGAGGCGGTGATGACCTCAGCCGATCATCCTTCCGGCTCGGATCGGATCTACGAGGCGCTCGGCAGGCTCGATCCCGGCGGCCTGACCGAAATCATCATCAATCTGCAGGGAGATTTTCCGACCATCCGGCCGGACAATATCCGCGCCGTGCTCGGGCCGCTTCGTGATCCCGCGGTCGACATCGCGACGCTGGCGGCGCAAATCCATACCGACGAGGAAAGCACCAACCCCAACGTGGTGAAGGTGGTCGGTTCCCCGGTCAGCCATCGCCGGCTGCGCGCGCTGTACTTTACCCGCGCCACCGCTCCCTGGGGCGAGGGACCCCGCTACCACCACGTCGGACTCTATGCCTATCGCCGCGAAGCGCTGCAGCGTTTCGTCACGCTGCGCCCGTCCGCGCTGGAACAGCAGGAAAAGCTGGAACAACTCCGGGCGACCGAGGCCGGCATGCGGATCGACGTAACCATCGTGGATACGGTGCCGCGCGGCGTCGACACTCCGGACGATCTGCAAACCGCACGCCGTCTACTGGCGCAAAGCTGAGCGGCTGCTACAAGGCGCCATGACCAAAGCCAACACAATTGCATTCCAGGGCGAGCCCGGCGCGAACTCGCATCTCGCCATCGTCGAGGCCTATCCGGATGCCGAACCGTTGCCCTGCGCCACCTTCGAGGACGCGCTGGCCGCGATCTCTTCCGGAGAGGCTGACCTCGGCATGATTCCGATCGAAAATTCGGTCGCCGGACGCGTCGCCGACATTCATCATTTGTTGCCGGCGTCCGGCCTGTTCATCGTCGGAGAATGGTTCTTGCCGATCCGCCATCAATTGATGGCGCCGCGTGGCGCCAGGCTCGCCGATATCAAGACCGTCGAGAGCCACGTCCATGCGCTCGGCCAGTGCCGCCGCATCATCCGCAAGCTCGGCATCAAGCCGGTGGTCGCCGCCGATACCGCGGGAAGCGCGCGGATTGTCGCCGAACGCGGCGACAACAGTTGTGCCGCGATCGCCTCACGCCTCGCCGCCCGCATTTACGGCCTCGACATACTGGCGGACGACGTCGAGGACGAAACCCACAACACGACGCGCTTTGTGGTGCTGGCGCGAACGGAAGAATGGGCGAAGCAAGGCTCCGGACCGCTGGTCACCACCTTTGTGTTCCGGGTGCGCAACCTGCCCGCCGCGCTCTACAAGGCGATGGGCGGTTTCGCCACCAACGGCGTCAACATGACCAAGCTGGAAAGCTACATGGTGGACGGCAATTTCTTCGCCACCCAGTTTTATGCCGACGTCGATGGCCATCCCGAGGACAGGAAGCTGGCGTTTGCGCTGGAGGAGTTGAAGTTCTTTTCAAAGGAATTGCGCATTGTCGGGGTCTATCCGGCTCACCCCTTCCGCGCCACGTTTGCGGAGAAGGCGGAGTGACCCGCGCCGCGGGCGCGGCCTTCCAAGGCGATGCGAAGCATCGCGACCGTGCCGCTCCGCAGAGCCGGGGACCGCACCAAACACCAGCCCCGTGGCGGCCCCGGCTCAGCGCGTCGCAAGGGCTATGCGCAGCGCTGCGTCCGGAGCACGAGAACCATTAGGCCGCCGCCTGTTTGCCCAGCTCGAACGCGTCCGCCAGCAGGCTATACGACCGCTTGCGCGCGTCGTGGTCGTAGACCGCGGTGATGATCATCAGTTCATCGGCTTGGCTCGCTGCGATCATGGGCTGCAGTTTCTGCATCACCGTCGCAGGGCTGCCGACGAACAGCCGCGAACGATTGCGCGCGATCAAAACGCGCTCCGCATCGGTATAAGGGTAGGCCCGCGCCTCTTCCAGGCTTGGCAGCGGCAGATATTGGCCGCGGTCGCGGCGGAGCCGATTGAGATCCATCGACAAGGCCAGTTGTTCGGCCTCGGCATCGCTGTCGGCGGCAACCACGGCGACCGCGAGAATGCCATGGGGCTTGGCCCGCCAGCGCGACGGCTTGAAGCGGGTGCGATAATTCGTCAGTGCGTCGACGGCGTCGTAGGACGCGAAGTGATGCGCGAACGCAAAACCCATTCCCACCTGGGCTGCGAGTTCCGAGCTGTAGTCACTGGAGCCGAGCAGCCAGATCGGCGGCAGCGGAGTGTCGTCCGGCATCGCCACCACATGGTTGTAGGGATGGCCGGGCGGAAACTCCCGCGTCTCCCACAATGTCAGTTCATGCAGCCGTTCCAGGAAATCGTCGCCCTCGCGGCGGTCGAGCCGGCTGCGCAGCGCGTGGGCGGTGGCGCCGTCGGTGCCCGGCGCGCGGCCGAGGCCGAGATCGATCCGGCCTGGAAACAGTGCCTCCAGCATCTTGAACCGTTCGGCGACCATCAGCGGCGCATGGTTAGGCAGCATCACGCCGCCGGAACCGACGTGGATGCGGCTGGTCACGGCGGCGATCTGTCCGATCATGAGGTCAGGCGCCGGGCTTGCAACCGATGCAAGGTTGTGATGTTCGGCCAGCCAGTAGCGGACATAGCCAAGGCGCTCGGCGTGAACCGCCAGATCGATGCTGTTGCGTAGCGCCGCGGCCGGCTTGGTGCCGGTGGTGACCACCGACAAATCGAGAACGGAAAGAGGGATCATGGCATTAAAGTAATGTGTTGGAGGCAGCGGACAAAGGGTCCGACCGCAGATCAGGAACGCATTTGCTGCGGCAGCCAAACGCGATCATCACAAACGGATCGTGGGACACTGTTTTTATGATCGACCCCTGAACCAAGTTTGCCCATCTTATAAATACGGCCAGATCCCACACAAACCGCCAAAATCGAGGACATTCATTGATATATTCGGTTATTATGGAAATCATCGTCTCGGTAAACGTGCCCATCTTCTTGGCCGAATGCCGCCCCTGTTCCTTCCTTAAAGCTCCTTAGTGGGCCATTTCCCATAAAAAATGACATTCAATGGGCTGTTTCAGTGGGCCGGGTTGGCTTATTCTGGCACCTTGCAGCTTTGCGTGAAGCGCTTGCGCAGCCGGAGTGGAGTTGAGGCGCCATGACTGAGATTTCGGTATCCCCATCGCCGCCGGCGCATCCTTCGGCGCAAAAACGCCCTGCCATCTCCTTCGAATTCTTTCCGCCCAAGACCGAGGAGATGGAGCGCAATCTCTGGGATACGATCACCCGCCTTGCGCCGTTGCTTCCCAATTTCGTGTCGGTGACCTACGGCGCCGGCGGTTCGACCCGCGAGCGTACCCATTCGACCATCGCCCGCATTCTGGCCGAAACCGGCCTGACGCCGGCTGCCCACCTCACCTGCGTCGATGCGCCATGCGCCGACGTCGATGACGTGGTGTCGCGATACCACCAAGTCGGCGTCCGCCACATCGTGGCGCTGCGCGGCGATCCCGTCGGCGGGCTCGGCGGCAGCTACGCGCCGCACCCTGACGGTTACCGCAGTTCGGCCGATCTCGTCGCGTCGATCAAGCGCCGCTATGGCGATATCGAGGTGACGGTGTCGGCCTATCCGGAGCGGCATCCCGAAAGCCCAAGCTTCGAAGCCGACATCGACATGCTCAAGGCCAAAGTCGATGCCGGCGCCACCCGCGCCATCACCCAGTTCTTCTTCGATAACGACCTGTATTTCCGCTATCTCGACCGCGTCCGCGCGCGCGGGATCGATATTCCGATCGTGCCGGGAATCCTGCCGGTGCAGAACTTCAAGCAGGCCGCCAGTTTCGCCAAGCGGACCGGCGCCAGCATGCCGGATTGGCTGGCGCAGAAGTTCGACGGCCTCGACGACGACGCCGAGACCCGCAAGCTGGTGGCTGCCACCGTTGCGGCCGGCCAGGTCCAGAAGCTCGCCAAGCGCGGCGTCGACACCTTTCATTTCTACACCATGAACCGCGCCGATCTTGTATTCGCGATCAGTCATCTATTGGGTATTCGCCCCAATGGCGCACAGAAAGCCGCGTGAGTTCAGATGACCGTACCGGCTTCTCCGAAGCGAACCGAACTGATCGCGCTGGCGCGTCAGCGCATTCTGGTGCTCGACGGCGCCATGGGCACCATGATCCAGGCGCTGGAATATGACGAAGCGGCATTTCGCGGCGAACGGTTCAAGGACTTTCATCGTGACTTGCGCGGCAACAACGATCTGTTGATCCTGACGCAGCCGAAGGCGATCGAAGACATCCATGCGGCTTACCTGCGCGCCGGCGCCGATATCGTCGCCACCAACACGTTTTCCTCGACCTCGATCGCGCAGGCGGATTACGACCTCTCCGGCATCGCCTACGAGATGAACCTCGAGGGCGCCAAGCGCGCGCGCGCCGCCGCCCTGCGCGTCAGCGCCGAGGACGGCAGGCCCCGTTTCGTCGCCGGCGCCATCGGACCGACCAACCGCACCGCGTCGATCTCGCCGGACGTTTCCAGCCCCGGCTTTCGCGCCGTGACCTTTGACGACCTGCGTACCGCCTATGGCGAGCAGATCAACGGTCTGCTCGACGGCGGCGCCGACCTGCTGCTGGTCGAAACCATCTTCGATACGCTCAATGCCAAAGCGGCGCTGTATGCGATCGCCGAAATCACCGAAGCCCGCGGCATCGACGTCCCGGTGATGATTTCCGGCACCATCACCGACAAATCCGGCCGCCTGCTTTCGGGGCAATTGCCCGAAGCGTTCTGGAATTCGGTGCGCCACGCGGGGCCGGTCACGGTCGGCTTCAACTGCGCGCTCGGCGCCGAAGATTTGCGCGCCCATATCGCCGATATCGGCCGCGTCGCCGATACGCTGGTCTGCGCCTATCCCAATGCCGGCTTGCCGAACGAATTCGGCGGCTACGACGAAAGCCCGGAATTCATGGCCGGACTGATCAGCGAGTTCGCGGCCAGCGGTCTCGTCAACATCGTCGGCGGCTGCTGCGGCACCACGCCGGATCATATCGCCGCAATCGCCGCCGCCGTCGCGCCGCACAAGCCGCGTGTTATCCCCGTAATCGAGCCTCGCTTGAGGCTGTCAGGCCTCGAGCCATTCGAACTGACGCCGGCGATCCCCTTCGTCAACGTCGGCGAGCGCACCAACGTCACCGGTTCGGCGAAATTCCGAAAACTGATCACCGCGGGCGACTACACCGCAGCGTTGGCGGTGGCGCGCGACCAGGTCGCGAACGGCGCGCAGATCATCGACGTCAACATGGACGAAGGGCTGCTGGACTCCGAAGCCGCGATGGTGACATTCCTCAACCTCGTCGCCGCCGAGCCGGATATCGCCCGCGTGCCCGTGATGGTGGACTCCTCGAAATTCGCGGTGATCGAAGCCGGGTTGAAATGCGTTCAGGGCAAGCCGGTAGTGAATTCGATCTCCATGAAGGAGGGCGAGACGAAATTCATCCAGGAGGCTGAAATCGCCAGGCGTCACGGCGCGGCCGTGGTCGTGATGGCGTTCGACGAGGCCGGCCAGGCGGATACGTTCGCGCGCAAGACCGAAATCTGCAAGCGCGCCTACGACATTCTGGTCGGCCAACTGAACTTCCCGCCCGAAGACATCATCTTCGATCCGAACATCTTTGCGATCGCGACCGGGCTCGAAGAGCACAACAATTACGGCGTCGACTTCATCGAGGCGACGCGCTGGATCCGCCAGAACCTGCCGCATGCACATATCTCCGGCGGCGTTTCCAACCTTTCGTTCTCGTTCCGCGGCAACGAGCCGGTGCGCGAGGCGATGCATTCGGTGTTTCTCTATCACGCCATCAAAGCCGGCATGGACATGGGCATCGTCAACGCGGGCCAGATGGTCGTCTATGACGACATCGACCCCGAGTTGCGGCAGGTGTGCGAAGACGTCATTCTCAACCGCGACCCCGGCGCCTCGGAACGGCTGCTGGCGCTGGCGGAAAAATTCCGCGGCAAGGAGAAGCTGGCCAGGGAGCAGGATCTGGCCTGGCGCGAGTGGCCGGTCGACAAGCGGCTCAGCCACGCGCTGGTGCACGGCATCACCGAATTCATCGAAGCCGACACCGAAGATGCCCGCAAACTCGCGGAACGGCCGCTCAACGTGATCGAAGGGCCGCTGATGGCCGGCATGAACGTGGTCGGCGACCTGTTCGGCGACGGCAAGATGTTTTTGCCGCAGGTAGTGAAATCCGCGCGCGTGATGAAGCAGGCGGTCGCCTATCTGATGCCGTTCATGGAAGAGGAGAAAGCGCGCAACCTCGCCAACGGCATCGCCGGCGACGGCCGCAACTCCGCCGGCAAGATCGTGCTCGCCACCGTGAAGGGCGACGTTCACGACATCGGCAAGAACATCGTCGGCATTGTGCTGCAATGTAATAATTTCGAGGTGATCGACCTCGGCGTCATGGTGCCGGCCGCGAAAATCATCGAGACCGCAAGGGCCGAAGGCGCCGATATCATCGGCCTCTCCGGTCTGATTACGCCGTCGCTCGATGAGATGAGTTTCCTTGCCGGCGAATTGCAGCGTCAGGGATTGAACGTGCCGCTGCTGATCGGCGGCGCCACCACCAGCCGCGTCCACACCGCGGTGAAGATCGATCCCAAATATACCGGCGGGCCGGTGGTGCACGTCAACGATGCCAGCCGCGCCGTCGGCGTGGCGTCGGCGCTGATGTCGCCGGGGCGGCGCGAGGCCTATGCAGGCGAGGTGCGCGCCGATTACGCAAAAATTTCCGCGGCGCATTTTCGTGCCCAGGCGGACAAGAAGCGGCTGAAGCTCGCCGATGCCCGCGCCAACGCCGTTCCGATCGATTTCGCCAAAATCCCGCCGAGCAGGCCCGCCTTCTTCGGCATCAAGACGTTCCGCGATTATGATCTGGCCGAACTTGCCGACTATATCGACTGGACGCCGTTCTTCCAGACCTGGGAGTTGACCGGGCGTTTTCCCGCCATCCTCGACGATTCCAAGGTCGGCGAAGTCGCGCGGTCGCTCTATGACGATGCTCGCAAGATGCTCGAGCTCATCGTCAAGGAAAACTGGTTCAAGGCTCGGGCCACCATTGGCTTCTGGCCGGCCAATTCGAGCGGCGACGACATCATCGTCTACGCCGACGACGCGCGCAAAGAGCGGATCGCGACTTTCCATACCCTGCGCCAGCAGCTCGACAAACGCGAAGGCCGCTTCAATACCGCGCTGTCGGATTTCATCGCGCCGGTCTTAAGCGGCGTGCCGGACTATATCGGCGCATTCGTCGTCACCGCGGGGATCGGCGAGGACGTGGTCGCCGACCGCTTCAAGAGCGCCAATGACGACTATTCGTCGATCCTGTGCAAGGCGCTCGCGGATCGGCTTGCCGAGGCGTTTGCCGAGCGGATGCATCAGCGCGTGCGCAAGGAATTCTGGGGCTACGCGCCCGACGAGACGCTCGCGCCGGACGCGCTGATCCTGGAACAATATGCCGGCATTCGCCCGGCGCCCGGCTATCCCGCCCAGCCCGATCATACCGAAAAGGCCACGCTGTTCGCCCTGCTCGACGCCGAAGCCAGCGCGGGCGTGGTTCTGACCGAGAGTTTTGCGATGTGGCCGGGCTCGTCGGTGTCCGGGCTCTATTTCTCGAACCCCGAGAGCTATTATTTCGGCGTCGGCAAGATCGAGCGCGATCAGGTCGAGGATTACGCCGCGCGAAAAGGCTGGAGCGTGGCGGAGGCCGAACGCTGGCTGGCGCCGGTGCTGAATTACATTCCGGCCGGGGACAGCGCGGCGAATGCGGCAATGCCGACGCTGGCGCCGGCGGCGGTGGTGCCCGAACCCGCCAACGACGTTGCGTCACATCCGCCCGGCTGCAATTGCGCGGTGCATCTTGCCTACCGCAAGAAGACGGTACGGGCGGGCTAGTCACCCGGCGCGGAGAACGGCTGCGCGATCTCCTGAAATGGCGGCAGCGCCTCGCAACGCCCGGCGTGGGCAGCCAGTGCCGGCCATCGCCCGGCGTCGAACACGCCGGAATGCGCTTCCTGCATAAAGCGGATCACGCAGGCCACCGCGATATCGGCGTGACCGATCTCGTCTCCGAACCAGAACGCGAACCGGCGTCCGGCGCGGTCCGCCTCAAGCGCGTCAAGCACGCCGGCGATCTGCGTTTCACATCGTTTCATCCAGACATCGGATTTCTCCCGGTGCAGCAGCCGCTCGTAAACGAGGCTCACCGCTTTGTCGCCGAGCCCGGTTGCCAGCGCGCATACTTTCAGCGCCTCGCGGCGGCGCGGACCACGCTCCGCGATCATCGCGCGCGAGGGGCCGATCGTCTCGTCGAGATGATCGAGGATTGCCGCGCTTTCGATCAGGACCTCGCCATCGTCGAGCACCAGAGTCGGCACCCGCCGCAGCGGATTGTAGGGCGCGATCCTGTCCGCATCGCCGAATGTCGACCACTGCCGGTGCTCGAAATCAAGGCCGTAAAGCCGCAGCGCAATTGCTACGCGCCGCACAAAGGGGGAATCATATTGTCCGATCAGGATCATGCGTTTTAACGGTGCCGTGCCTCTCTGCCCGTCATCATTGCCGGGTCGACTCTGCCAGATTCACATATCTCGTCATACGCGGGTCACGCCCGCGCAGGACGCTGTTGCAAGTCTCAGTAATCCTTCAGCAGCCGCTCGATGTAATCGAGTTCGATCTGCGGGCGCTGCGGATCGCCAAGGCGGCGGCGCAGTTCTTCGAGGATGCGGCGCACCCGCTGGACGTCGATTTCGCCGGGGATCTTCACCGTCAGATCGTCGCCGAAATCGCGCCCGTGCAGCGGCCGTCCCAGGGGATCGCTGTCACGGCCGCCGCTCTGCTGGCGGCCGGCGCGGTTGCCGGGACCGTCGTCCTGTCCCTCGCCGTCACCCTGCTGCATCGCCTGTGCGAGATCCTGGGCGCCCTTGCGCAACGCCTCCAGCGCCTTGCCTTGCGAGCCCACGGCACCGTCGGCGTTGCCTTCGCCGAGCCGGCCATCGGCATCGCCCATGGCAGAATCAGCGTCGCCGAGATTGTCCTCGCCGTCGCCCTGATCGCCCGGCCCCTGGTCGCCGTCCTGACCTTGCTGACCTTTCTGGCCCTGCTGACCTTTCTGGCCCTGCTGACCCTTCTGTCCCATGCCGCGCTTGGCCAGCTCTTGCTGCAACTTCTTCAGCCGATCGCGCAGGCCCTGCTGATCCTGCTGCAGGTCGCTCATGCTCTGGTCACCCTGCTTGTTGCCGCGCATGCGGTCGCGCCGGGAATCCTGGCCCTGCTTGAACGTCTTGTCGCGCAACTGCTGCTGCTTGCGAATCATGTCGCCGAGTTCGTTCAGCGCCTGCTCCATGTCGCCGTCGTTCTGGCCCGGCTGCGCCATCTGCAGGTTTTCCAGCATCTGCTGAAGCTGTTCGAGCAGCTGCTTGGCGGCGTCCTTGTCGCCGGAGCGCGACAGCCGCTCCATGCGATCGAGCATGTTCTTCAGATCCTGCTGACTGAGCGTCCTGGTGTTGGGATCGAGCGGCCGCGCCAGTTGCTGGGGATTGTTACGCATCTGCTCCGCAAGCTGTTGCAGGAACTTGTCGAGCGCGGCGCGAAGGTTCTCGGTGAGCTTCTTGATCTCCTCGTCGCTGGCGCCGCGCTCCAGCGCCTGCTTGAGCGCTTCCTGAGCCGCGCGCAACGCCTTGTCGACGTCGCTGATGTTGCCGTCCTCGATGGTGACCGCCAGCGACCACAGACTGGCGACGACCGCACGCAGCGCGTCATCGGTACGGGCGGCATCAAGCTGCCTTGCGACGCTAAAGAGGCCGAGATATTGCCCGGCCTCGGGTGTGAACAATTCAGGCGCGATCATCAGCGCGTCGAGCGCGGTATAGACCTGCGAATTCTGGTTGGCATCGAGCGCCAGGGTGCGGCGCTGCTCGATCAGCGCCCGCGCCAACGGCTTGGTGAACAGACGCTCCGGCAGCCGCATGTTGAAAGGCTCGCTCTTGCCCTCGTTGCCGGCCTCGTCCTTTGCCGTGAGCGCCAAGGTAACGTCGGCGCCGGCGTAGGGGTCCTCGCTGAGATCCTTGACGGTTTGGCCGATGCCGTTGCGGGTTCGCGCGTTCGGCAGCACCAGCGCGAAGGTCGGCGGATCGAACAGCGGCCGGGCAGCGCTGCCCTTCCCGGCTTCGCCGGTCCGGACAGTGAAGCGCGCCTGCGCTTCGGTGACGCCGTAGTCGTCCTCGATTTTGTAGGACATCTGCAACGAGCCGCGCGCCTGACGCTCGGGATCTTTCGCCAGCGCGATGATCGGCGCGCGGTCTGGAATCGCGCTGAACTTCCATTGCGGCCGGCCCGAGGGCGCCCGGACGTGCGCGGTGCCGTCGCCGGCAATCGTGAAATGCCGCTCATTGGTGCCCTTGGGCGCCTGCTCGGTCGGCGCGGCCTCGGTCAGACCGCCGCCCGCCACCACATCGAGATTGCCGCCGCTGGAGCGCACGATCAGCGTCGAGCCCGCCGGCACCGGCAATGGTCCGGCGTCCGGCGCTGCGGCCTCCTTGTTGGCCGACAGGATCACCGGCGGCTTGCCGGTATAGACCGGCGGCGTCACCCAGGCGTCGATCCGGATGTTGGCAGGCGCCAGCACGCCGTCCCAATTGAACCCCGCGGCGACGCGGCTGGCGCGCTCGTCACCCGCCGCAACGAAGGTTGCAACCATCATCACCGCGATCAGGGCGCGCAGCGCCCAGGGATCGTGGATCGTCAGTCGCGGCGATGGCCGGCCGGCCCGGATGCGTTTGATCGAGGCCAGGGTGCGCTCGCGCTGCACCCGCCACAGCGCTTGCGACACCGGATCCTGGGTCGCCAGCGTATCGGTCAGCGCGGTTGCGGGCCTGTGACGGATGCCGGTGCCGCGGTCGAGCCGGCTTAAGGCCTCTTCGCGGCCGGGCCAGCGGAACTTAAACAGGGGAAACAGCGCGGCCAGCGCCAGCACCGCAAACAGCCCGAGCCCGATGGCCCGCCCCGTCGCCGGCAGCGCCAGCCACAATCCGCACCAAGACAGCACCAGAAACAGCCCGGCGACGGTCAAAAGCCGCGCCAGATGCGGCCAGATCCGCTCCCACGCGATGGCGAATTCTGACCGCCGCAGCGCCTGCGTCAGCCGCAGCCGGGACTCGGCATCGGCGTCGCGGGCTGGCTTTGTCGGGTCGGGGGTCGCGCCGTTCAACAAACTCTCCGGGTTGCCGAAACAGCACCCTAGCACAGCGGCGGCAATGAGGCACGTGTCGCAACGCACAACCCACACCCCAAAACGCGCATAACACGAAGGCGTGACGGAAGCCGTTCAACCTCATAACGTCGGTCATGACCCAACAAAAGGAAACGTCATGGACCAGAAAACACACGACAAGGGGCTGGAGATTCGCAAGGCGGTGCTGGGCGAGGCCTACGTCTCGAACGCCCTGAAGAACGCCGACGATTTCAACAAGCCGTTCCAGGAACTGGTCACCGAATTTTGCTGGGGCGCGATCTGGGGCCGCGAGGAATTGCCGCGCAAGACCCGCAGCATGCTCAACCTCGCCATGATCTCGATCCTGAACCGGCCGCATGAATTGCGCGTGCACATCAAGGGCGCGCTGGTCAACGGCGTCAGCAAGGACGAAATCCGCGAGGTCTTCATGCAGGTCGCCTGCTACGCCGGCATTCCCGCCGGCGTCGACAGTTTTAGAATCGCGCGCGAGGTATTTGCGGAAATGGAGAAGAACTGAGGTGAACCCTCCTTGCGAGGGGTCGCGCGCGGGGTGGGCAAAGCAAAGCCTACCCACCGTTCCGAGTTTATTTTTACGATGGTCGGCCCGGCGCTGACGCGCCTTTGCCCACCCTGCCAGGACACATCATCATGGACATCGGATTCGTCGGACTCGGCAAGATGGGTTTCCCCATGGCTCGGCGCCTCATCGAGGCTGGGCACGGACTTGTCGTGTACGACCAGCGCAGGGAGGCCGCTGATCAAATAATTGCGCTCGGCGCCGCGGCGGCGTCCTCGCCAAAGGACGTCGCCGACCGCGCCGAAACCGTGCTGGCAAGCCTGCCGTCGCTGCAGGCCTCGCTCGAGGTCGCAACCGGCGCGAACGGCGTGATCGAAGGCGCGCGCGTCAAGCGCTTCGTCGATCTCTCCACCGTCGGCTCGCAGATGGCGGTACGGATTCATGGCCTGCTGGCGAAGCGCAGCATCGCACAGCTCGACAGCCCGGTCAGCGGCGGCGTCGGCGGCGCCGAGAAGGGCACGCTGGCGGTGATGGTATCGGGTCCGCACGCAGATTACGAAGCGGCAAAACCGGCGCTGGAGGTGATCGGCCGCGTATTCTTCATCGGCGAAAAACCCGGCTCGGCGCAGACCATGAAGCTTGCGAACAACCTTTTGTCGGCCACCGCCCTGGTCGCCACCTGCGAAGCCGTGGTGATGGGCGTCAAGGCGGGCCTCGACCCGGCCGTCATGATCGACGTGATCAATGCGGGATCGGGCATGAACACGGCGAGCCGCGACAAATTCCCGCGTTCGGTCCTGCCGCGCAGCTTCGATTTCGGTTTCGCGACGGGGTTGATGGTGAAGGACGTCCGGCTCTGCCTTGACGAGATGAAATCGCTGGGGCTGTCGATGGAAGTCGCCGAAGCGGTCGGGCGGCTATGGGAAGTGGTAATCGGCGACATGGGAGCGGAGTCGGACTTTACGTCGGCGATCAAGCCGATCGAACAGGCCGCGGGCGTCGTGGTGGGAGGGACGAAAGCACGGGCGGCGGAGGAGCCAACCGCGGGCTCGACCCGCGTATCCATCGCACCCCATACCCCGCCGCGTCATACGCGGGCCTGACCCGCGTATCCATCACTCTTCGAAAAGGTTTTTGCCTAGCGGGATGGATGCCGGATCAGGCCCGGCAATGACGGGCCTCTCATGTCCCGGCGTGATGCGGCGCTGCGCAGCGCTACGACGCCAACACGCCGTCATGCCCGGCCGTGTGCCGGGCATCCACGTCTTTCTTTCCGATGTGGGGCAAAGACGTGGATGGCCGGGACAAGCCCGGCCATGACGTAGAACATGCTGCCCGGCCTTGTGCCGAGCATGACGTAGACCGCGCCGTCATGGACCATACCAGACGCCGGCGCGGGTGACGGTCCCCGCTCTGCGGGAGCGGCATCAAGAATGCCGCGTCCGGGACACGCGTCACAACCACGGCGCCACTTTATCCATCGCAATGATCGCATCGATCTCGACGCGGGGGCGGACCACCGCGTACTGATCGTCCTTGACCAGCACTTCCGGCACAAGCGCGCGGGTGTTGTAGGTGCCGGACTGCACCGCGCCATAGGCGCCCGCGGTCATGATCGCAAGCAGGTCGCCGGACTTCGGCTCGGGCATGGTTCGTCCCAGTGCCAGGTAATCGCCGGTTTCGCAGACCGGTCCGACCACGTCGGCGATGATCATGGACGCGTTGCCTGCCGCCTGGCGCACCGGCAGGACGTCGTGATGCGCCTCATACAGCGTCGGGCGGATCAGGTCGTTCATGGCCGCATCGATGACGACGAAATTTTTCGCGTCGCCATGCTTGACGTGGATCACGCGGCTGACGAGAATCCCGGCATTGCCGACGATCATCCGTCCCGGCTCGAACATCAGCGTGCAGCCGAGATTGTGGGTGAGGCGTTTGACCATTTCGGCATAGGCCGCGGGCGCCGGCGGCGCCGTCCGGTCGAGATGATAGGGAATCCCGAGCCCGCCGCCGAAATCGATATGCGAGATGGTGTGGCCCTCGGCGCGCAGCGTGTTCACGAACTGGCTGAGAATTCTGAACGCGGCTTCCAGCGGGGCGAGGTCGGTGATCTGGCTGCCGATATGCACGTCGACACCGGTGATCTCGATGCCCGGCAGCCTCGCGGCGCGCGCATAGACCGCGCGCGCCTGCGCAAGCGGAATGCCGAACTTGTTCTCGGATTTTCCGGTCGAGATTTTTGCATGCGTACCGGAATCAACGTCGGGATTGACCCTTATCGACACCCGCGCGGTGCGGCCGGTTTCGACCGCCAGCCGCGACAGCAGCTCGAGCTCGGGCTCGGATTCGACATTGATGCAGAGGACGTCTTCCGCCAGCGCCTGACGCAGTTCGGCTTCGGTTTTGCCTACTCCGGAAAACACGATCTTGTCGGCCGGAATGCCGGCGGCACGCGCGCGCTTGAGTTCGCCGCCCGAAACCACGTCGGCGCCGGCGCCGAGCCCTGCCAGCGTGCGCAGCACCGACTGGTTCGAGTTCGCCTTCAGCGAGTAGCAGACCAGCGACTCCACGTCCGCGAAGGAATCGGCGAAGACCCTGTAGTGGCGCTCCAGGGTCGCGGTCGAATAGCAATAGAACGGCGTGCCGACGGCGTCCGCCAGGGTCGAAAGATTGACCGCCTCGGCGTGCAGCACGCCGTTGCGATAGTCGAAGTGGTTCATGACGGGCTCAGTCGGAATTCAGCAGGGGGTCGAGGACGAACGATCGTTTGGTGCCCTTGGGGGCTTTCGGCGGCGCATCGGCCCCATAGGACGGATCGAATACACTTCCCTTGGCCGCCGCACGCTCCTCGGTATCGATCTCCGGCGCAGCCGAAAGCGCCGCCGCGCCCGGCGGCGGATCGAGCGGGCCCTTGCGGCCGCAGCCGGCCAGCGCCAGCACTGCGGTGGCCAACAGAATGACTGCCCACCTTGAAGGTCCCGGGCCTGAAACGCGATTCACGGCGATATCCCCAATTTGGCGACACCATACAAAGATTGACCGGTTCTGGCGAGGCCTGAAGCTGGATGAAAGATCAGCGAATTTCGCCGCTCAGCCCAATTTTCGCTCTTTTTCCAGCCGCTTGAGCCACGCCTTGGCCTGGATCCGGACGTTTTTCGGTGCGGTGCCGCCGTAAGAAGTGCGGCTTTTCACCGAAGCCTCCACCGACAGCACCGCCAGCGCCTCGGCGGTGATTTTCGGCTCGATCGCCTGCATCGCCTTGAGCGGCAGTTGATGCAGCGCCACACCGTCTTTCGAGGCCGCCGCGACGATCCGCCCGGTCACATGATGGGCGTCGCGGAACGGCATTTTCAGCGTCCGCACCAGCCAGTCGGCCAGATCCGTGGCGGTAGCATATCCCTCACCGGCGGCCAATTTCATCCGCGCCTCGTCCGGCACGAGATCCATGACCATGCCGGCCATGGCCCGGATCGCCAGCGACAGCGCGCCGAACGCTTCCATGGCGCCTTGTTTGTCTTCCTGCATGTCTTTTTGGTAGGCCAACGGCAGACCCTTCATCACGATCAACAGCGCCGTGAGCGCGCCGATGACGCGGCCGGTCTTGGCGCGCACCAGTTCGGCGGCGTCGGGGTTGCGCTTTTGCGGCATGATCGATGAGCCGGTGGTGAATTTGTCCGACAGGCGCACCAGCCCGACCAGCGGCGACGTCCAGATCACGATCTCCTCGGCGAACCGCGACAGATGCACCGAGGCGATCGCGGCCGCCGACAATGTTTCCAGCACGAAGTCGCGATCCGACACCGCGTCGAGCGAGTTGGCCATCGGCCGGTCGAAGCCGAGCGCGCGTGCGGTA
Source organism: uncultured Bradyrhizobium sp. (assembly GCF_964252615.1). Taxonomy (NCBI): domain Bacteria; kingdom Pseudomonadati; phylum Pseudomonadota; class Alphaproteobacteria; order Hyphomicrobiales; family Nitrobacteraceae; genus Bradyrhizobium; species uncultured Bradyrhizobium sp. The sequence goes on along the minus strand of NZ_CAXUNQ010000011.1, from coordinate 15,775 downwards.
GCATCGCGATCGATCGGAAACGAGGTGCCGGCCAGCGCCGCCGCCCCGAGCGGCGATTCGTTCAGCCGCTTGCGCGCATCGGCAAGGCGGCCGCGATCCCGCGCCGCCATCTCGACATAGGCGAGGAGATGATGGCCGAACGTCACCGGCTGCGCGGTCTGTAAATGCGTGAATCCCGGCATCACGGTGTCGGCATGTTCGAGCGCCCGTTGCACCAGCGCGCGCTGGAACACCGCCAGCGCCGCGTCGGTCTCGTCGATCGTGTCGCGCACATAGAGCCGGAAGTCGGTCGCCACCTGATCGTTGCGCGAGCGCGCGGTATGCAGCCTTCCCGCGGCGGGTCCGATCAGTTCGCCGAGTCGGCTTTCGACGTTCATATGAATATCTTCGAGCGCGCGCTTGAAATCGAACGACCCCCTGGCGATTTCTGACAAAATCGTGTCTAGACCGCGCGTAATATTTTTCGCATCGTTCGCCGTGAGTATGCCCTGCGCGGCCAGCATGGCGGCGTGCGCTTTGGACGCGGCAATGTCCTGGGCGTACAGGTGGCGGTCAACGTCGATGGAGACGTTGATTTCCTCCATGATCGCGTCGGGACGCTCGGAAAACCGACCGCCCCACATCTTGTTGCTCATGCTGTGCCGCTCATGATCATGCTTGCCGTCAGGGGATTCAGTCGGGCGCGCAACCGGCTGCACCCAATCCTTGCATAGCCGTATCTTATACTGGATGACAAACGATATGCCCGACGCTTTCCCGCCAGGCCGCTCCATTTTCCGGCGTATTCCCATTGCGCTCGGCGCGATTTCCGTCGGCTGCGCGATCGGCTTCGCCGGCGTCTACGGCATTACCGGGCTGAAGCGCGCGGCGCTGGCAGATGCGCCCTGCGCCTCCGCGGTCGAGCTGTCGAAGAAGATCGCGCCGCTGGCCAAAGGCGAGGTCGCCGCACTCGCCATGGCGACAAAACCGCTGCAGATGCCGGATCTGACGTTCACGGACGGCAACGGCCAGCCGAAGAAGCTGTCGGATTGGAAGGGACGCACGGTGCTGTTGAACCTTTGGGCAACCTGGTGCGTGCCGTGCCGGAAGGAGATGCCTGCGCTGGACAATCTGCAGGGCAAGCTCGGCGGCGAGAAGTTCGCGGTGGTCGCGGTCAACATCGACACCCGCAATCCCGAGAAGCCGAAGGCATTTCTGCAGGACGGCAACCTGACCAGGCTCGGCTATTATACCGATTCGAAAGCCAAGGTATTTCAGGACCTTAAGAGCATCGGCCTCGCGCTGGGCATGCCCACCTCGGTGCTCATCGACGGCCAAGGCTGCGAAATCGGCAACATCGCCGGTCCCGCCGAATGGGACAGCGAGGATGCGCTCAAGCTGATCAACGCGGCGACGGCGGGGTAGCGCCGGCACGATGAACGCCGCACCGCGTCCGAATCCCGATAGCGCTCAAACCGAAATGTCGAGATTGCCTCCGACGCCGGCGGCGAGATTGGCCTGCGACGATGGCTCGCCTGCGCCCAATAGCGTCAGGACCGCAGATTTCTCCGCATCGGCGTTGTTCTTCATGATGGTCGCGGCAATCTGCATCTGGGTGTTGCCCGCCTGCGCGGTCAGCGCCGCGCTTACCAAACTCATGTCCATCAGCAAACTCTCCGTCGCCGCGCAGAATAGGTAGCGAGGGTTAAAAAAAACGCAATTCGCAGGAATTTGCAGGGCGGCTTAACGGGCCCGTCCGCGGCGGCGCAACGAGCAAAGGCGCACGGGATCGGCTAACCGCGCTGCGATGTTACGGCTGGCGCAAAACCTACCTCGTCGGCACCGGTTTTTCGCCGCGGTAGTCGTAGAAGCCGCGCTGGGTCTTGCGCCCCAGCCAGCCGGCCTCGACATATTTCACCAGCAGCGGACACGGCCGATATTTGGAATCCGCCAGCCCCTCGTGCAGCACCTGCATGATCGACAGGCAGGTATCGAGGCCGATGAAATCGGCCAGCTCGAGCGGCCCCATCGGATGGTGCGCGCCGAGCTTCATGGCGGCGTCGATCGCCTCGACATTGCCGACGCCTTCATACAGCGTGTAGATCGCTTCGTTGATCATCGGCAGCAGGATGCGGTTGACGATGAAGGCCGGGAAATCCTCGGAAACCGCAATGGTCTTGCCGAGCCGGTTGACGAATTCCTTGGTCGCCTCGAAGGTCGCGTCGTCGGTGTTGATGCCGCGGATCAGTTCGACCAGCTCCATCAGCGGCACCGGATTCATGAAGTGAATGCCGATGAATTTTTCCGGACGGTCGGTAGCCGCGGCCAGCCGCGTAATGGGGATCGAAGAGGTGTTGGAGGCGATGATGGCGTCGGCTTTCAACACCGCGCACACATCATGAAAAATCTTGCGCTTGGTTTCTTCCTTTTCGACCGCGCTCTCGATCACCAGATCGCAATCGGCAAGCCCGTCCATCGACCCCGCCGACACGATGTTGTCCAGCGCCTGCTTTTTCGCGTCCTCGGTGATGATCTTCTTCGATACCTGGCGCGACAAATTGCCGTTGATGGTGGCCATCCCCGACTTCAGGCGGTCGGCGGAGACGTCGTTGAGCACCACGCGGAAGCCGGCCAGCGCCGCCACATGCGCGATGCCGTTGCCCATCTGGCCCGAACCGATCACACCGACCTTCTTGATCATACCCGCCATTTCATCCCACCGAAATGCCGACGCCGCGCAGATCGCGGACGGCTCTGTCTTCGCATAACAACACCGGCTGGCATCCCTTCATCCTGCCGATGTCTGTCTCTCCGCTACTTTCCCAATTTCGCCAGCGCTTCGGTCAGTTCGGGGACCGCCTGATAGAGGTCGGCGACCAAACCGTAATCGGCGATCTGAAAAATCGGCGCGTCCTCGTCCTTGTTAATGGCGACGATCACCTTCGAGTCCTTCATGCCGGCCAGATGCTGGATCGCACCCGATATGCCGACCGCCACATAAAGTTCCGGCGCCACCACCTTGCCGGTCTGCCCGACCTGCCAGTCGTTCGGCGCGTAGCCGGCATCCACCGCGGCGCGCGAGGCGCCGACGCCGGCGCCGAGCCTGTCGGCCAGCGGTTCGATATATTTGGCGAAATTTTCGCGGCTCTGCATGGCGCGGCCACCGGACACGATGATCTTCGCCGAGGTCAGTTCGGGACGATCGCTCTTGGCGACTTCCTCGCCGACGAAACTGGAAAGGCCGGGATCGTCCGCTGATGCCGCGTTCTCGACCGATGCGCTGCCGCCCTCCCCGGCCGCGGCGAAGGTGGAGGTCCGGACGGTGATGACCTTCTTGGCGTCCTTGGATTTGACGGTCTGGATCGCGTTGCCGGCATAGATCGGCCGCTCGAACGTGTCGGGCGAAACCACCTTGATGATCTCCGACACCTGCATCACGTCGAGCAGCGCGGCGACGCGGGGCATTACGTTTTTGAAGCGCGAGGTTGCAGGCGCGACGAATGCATCATAACCGGGGGCAAGTGCCACAATCAGCGCGGCCAGCGGCTCGGCAAGGTCGTGGGCGTAGGCGGGGCCTTCGGCCAGCAGAACTTTTGTCACCCCCTTGAGCTTCGATGCAGCCTCGGCCGCGGCCTTGGTACCCTCGCCGCCGCCGGCGACGAGGATGTGGACTTCGGCGCCAAGTTCGCTTGCAGCGGTCAGCGCCTTGTTGGTGGCGTCCTTCAAGGACTCGTGGTCGTGTTCGGCAATCAACAGCGTGGTCATCTAGAGAACCCCGGCTTCATTCTTGAGCTTCGATACCAGTTCGGCGACGTCCTTGACCTTGACGCCTCCCTTGCGGCCGGGCGGTTCGGATGTTTTGAGAATCTCCAGATGCGGCGCGAGATCGACGCCGTAATCGGAGGCATTCTTGTCGGCGATCGGCTTCTTCTTCGCCTTCATGATGTTGGGCAGGCTGGCGTAGCGCGGCTCGTTCAGCCGCAAGTCGGTCGTTACGATGGCCGGTCCCTTCAGTTTCAGCGTCTGCAGCCCGCCGTCCACTTCGCGCGTCACATTGAAATCGGAACCATCGACTTCGAGTTTGGACGCGAAGGTCGCCTGCGACCATCCCAGCAGCGCCGCCAGCATCTGGCCGGTCTGGTTGCTGTCGTCATCGATCGCCTGCTTGCCGAGGATGACCAGGCCGGGCTTTTCTTCATCCACGATGGCTTTCAGGATCTTTGCCACCGCCAGCGGCTCGACATTGCCCTCGGCCTTGACCAGGATGCCGCGGTCGGCGCCCATGGCCAGACCGGTGCGGATGGTTTCCGACGCCTGGGCGGCGCCGATCGACACCACCACCACCTCGGTCGCCTTGCCGGCCTCGCGCAGGCGCAAAGCTTCCTCGACGGCGATTTCGTCAAACGGATTCATCGACATTTTGACGTTATTGAGTTCAACGCCGGTTCCGTCGCTCTTGACGCGGACCTTGACGTTGTAATCGACCACCCGCTTTACCGGCACCAGAACCTTCATCGATCCTCTTTCGTCATCAGCTTGGGTTTATCTCATGTGGCCGCGGAACCTAAAGCTCCGGACATGCGGGGTCAACGCGCGAATTCACCGTCATTGCCGGGCTTGACCCCGGTGGATTCACACATCTCGTCATACGCGGGCTTGGCCCGCGTATCCATCACCTTTGGAAGACTCTTTTAAAGGACGGATTGCCGGATCAAGCCCGGCAATGACGGCCGAGATGTGTGCATATGGTAGCGGTTGAGCCCGCAATCCATCTTCTTGGAGATTCTTTCGTTCCTGATGGATACGCGGGTCAAGCCCGCGCATGACGAAACTGCCTGTTTTCAGCGGTTCTGGCCCGGCGCCCAGAGCACGTCCCGCGCGCCCTTGCCGTTGGCGTAGCGGCCGGCAACGAACAGAAAATCGGACAGCCGGTTGACGTATTTCAGCGAAGGCGGCGTGACATGCTCGCCGGGCTGGTCCGCCAGTTCCACCATGATGCGCTCGGCACGCCGGCACACCGTACGTGCCAGATGCAGATAGGCCGCCCCCGGACTGCCTCCCGGCAGGATGAAGGAGCGCAGCGGCTCTAATTCGACATTAAACCGGTCAATCTCGCCTTCAAGCCAGTCGACCTGGGCGTCGGTGACGGTCAACCGTGCGCCGCCCGGCCCCTTCTCGGCCAGACAGAGGTCCGCCTCGACGTCGAACAGGTCGTTCTGGATGCGGCCCAGCACCGGATCCAGCGCCGCATCGTCCGCGGTGTGCAGGCGCACCAGACCGATGGTGGCGTTGACCTCGTCGAGCGTGCCATAGGCATCGACGCGGCGATCATACTTTTTCCGGCGTTCGCCGCTGCCGAGCGCCGTGGTGCCGTCGTCGCCGGTGCGGGTGTAGATTCGATTGAGAACGACCATGGCTCACCCCCGTAGCTGGGTTAGCGCCGAAGGGGCGTCACCCACCGTGTTTCCATATCGCAACTCGTTTTGGTGGGTTACGGCGCTTTCGCGCCTAACCCGCCTCACGAATCACCGCCCCATCGCCCAGACCGCGAGCATGGTGATGACGATTGCGACGAATTGCAGCAGCACGCGCAGCCGCATCAGTTTCTGCGACCGGTTCGGCGATCCGCCGCGCATCATGTTGAGCAGGCCGAGCAGCAGCACCAGCGCCACGGCGCCGGCCGCGACAGGCAGGAGAATCGAGCTTAAGAATGTTGCCATCGGCGGTACATAACATCGTGCGCGGGCTCGCGCCATCGCCCACATTCAGGTGCAACGATCTGGCTTTTTGTCCAGTAATATCAGATGGTAGGCTCATCGGAGGCCGAGCCTCTGCCGCTCCGAGGCAAGGTGAAATGTGAGACAGATTCGCACCGTCTATCTGGTGGTCATGGACGCCTTTTATACGTTTCTTGCCGATGACGGCTGGGCAATCGCCAGCCATATCGCGCTGTCCACGCTGATGGCGCTGTTCCCGTTTCTGATCGTGCTGACGTCGCTGGCCGGATTTTTCGGTTCCAAGGACCTTGCCGACCAGGCCGCAGGCCTGATGCTGCAGGTCTGGCCACTCCAGGTCGCCGACGCGCTGTCCGGCGAGATCCATGACGTCCTCACCACCACGCGCGGCGATGCGTTGACCATCGGCGTCCTGCTTGCGGTGTACTTTGCCTCCAACGGCGTCGAGAGCCTGAGGGTTGCGCTCAATCGCGCCTATGCCGTGATCGAGCCGCGGCGCTGGTACTGGCTGCGGCTGGAATCGATCGGCTATACGCTGATCGCGGCGTTCACGTCGCTGGCGATGGCGCTGCTGATCGTGCTCGGGCCGTTGATGCTGGAAGCGGCGCGGCGCCACATTCCGCTGATCGTGGAAACCAACGAACATTTTGTCAACGTCACGCGTTACGGCGTTACCATTGCCGCACTGGTCATCGCGCTGTTCGTTCTGCACGCCTGGCTTCCGGCGGGACGCCGCAGCTTCCTGCAGATCCTGCCCGGCATCGTCTTCACGGTGGTGGGATCGCTGGTATCGGGCATCGTGTTCGGACAATATCTGGCGCGCTTCGCCAACAACTACGTCACCATGTATGCCGGGCTGGCGTCCGTCATCATCGCGCTGGTGTTTCTGTATTTCATCGCCGCGATCTTCGTGTATGGCGGCGAATTGAACGCGGCCATCATCAAGTCGCGGCTGCCGCACGGCGTGTCGCTTCAAGCAGCGCAGTCGCTAGCGCCCGCGGAGAAACAGGCTTGACCAGAAAGGTATCGGCGCCGGCGGCGCGCGAGGCCGCTTCGTCATCGCCGCGTCCCGAAATGCCGATGATCGCGATGCGCCCGAGCGGCGCATCAAGCGCGCGAATCCGCTTGATCGCCTCGATGCCGTCGATGCCGGGCAGCACCATGTCCATCAGCACCGCGTCGAAGGCGCCTTCGCGGATGCGCGCCGTTGCAGCCTCGCCGCGTCCGACGAATTCCGCGCTATGGCCGAGCTCGGTGAGGATGGCGTTCAGCACCACGCGGCCGAACGGATTGTCCTCGACGCTGAGGATGCGCAAGGCCTGCATTTGAACCGGCGATTCGTCGGCGCCGGCGCCGGACATGATGGTCACCGGACCCTGGGCGCGCGACAGAACCACCGTCAGCGCAAAAGTGGTGCCGCCGCCGCGCCGCTGCTTGACCACGATATCGCCGCCCATCGCGCGCGCCAGGTGCTTGACCGAGGACAATCCAAGACCGGCGCCGCCGAAGCGCGACGCGATACTGACATTGGCCTGTGAGAACGGCCGGAACAGGCGCTTGATTTCGGTCAGCGACAGACCGATGCCGCTGTCGGATACCGCGAAGGCGACGCCGGCCTTACCCTTCGGCGCCGGTGCCGGCGCGACCTTCAACGCGACGCTGCCCGCTTCGGTGAATTTCACCGCGTTGTCGACGAGGTTTTCCAGCGCCGCGCGCAGCCCGACCGGGTCGCCGATCACGAAGGCCGGGAGTTTCTTTGAAATTACGACCGACGATTGCAGGCCCCTGGCGGCGGCGCGCCCCGCGAGCGAATCGCCGGCGTTGCGCGCCAGGGCGTGCAAATCGAAAAAGTCCTGCCGCACACCGAGCCCGGAGTTGCCGCTTCGCGCGGCATCGACGAACAAGGTCGCAAGCCTCGCCAGATGTTCGGCGCCGGCCTTGATGGTGTCGACCCAGCGCCGCTCACGCTCGTCGAGACCGGATGTTGCCAGAAGATCGCTGACGGCCAGAATTCCGGTGAGCGGCGTGCGCACCTCGTGCGCGAAGGCGGCCAGCGCCGTCTCGACCATATTCGACGCGCCGCGGTTCGCCCGCCGCCGACGCGCGGCCTTCGCCCCGCGTTTCGGCGTGCGCTTTTTTGGCAATCCTGCGCTGCGCGGTGAACGCGATTTGCGCGCCATGATCCTTCCACCCCCGTCCCGGCTCCAGCATGCCACGGCCAGCCCGGAAGAGTCACGCACAGGCGCCTTTCGGCTTGCGATCCGGCTGCGTCAGAGTTCAGGAAAATCAAGCCAGGCCGACGAGCCGGCGGATCTCGGCCGGGGTCACGCCGCGGGCGCGGAGTTCCCGCAATCCGGTGGCCGCCGTCGACTTCGAAAGCTTCCGCCCGCCGGAATCGCGCATCAGCCGGTGGTGCCGGTAAACCGGCTGCGGCAAATCGAGCAGTTGCTGGAGCAGGCGATGGACAGAGGTCGACCAGAACAAGTCCTGCCCGCGCATCACATCGGTGACGCCCTGCAGCGCGTCGTCGATCACCACCGAAAGGTGATAACTGGTCGGTGTCTCCTTGCGCGCGAGGACGATATCGCCCCAGGCTTGCGGATTCGCGGCCACCGTGCCGGTTTCGCGATTCGGACCTTCGCCCTGCTCGATCCAGGCGAGTTCGCCGGCCCGCGCGCGCGCCGCAGCCATGTCGAGCCGCAGTGCGTAGGGCGCGCCCGACTCGGGCAGCCCCGGACGCTCCCCCGCCGACAACAATTTTGCCGTGCCGGGATAGAGCGGCGCGCCATCCGGATCGCGCGGCCAGCGTCCGTTTGCTTCCCTTTGCGCCACCAGCCGGGCAATCTCGGCGCGGCTTTCGAAACTGGGATAGACCAGGTCCTGGGCGGCAAGCCGCTGTATCGCATCCCGATAGTCAGCCAGGTGCTCGGACTGCCGCCGCGCCGGCGCCTGCCACGCGATGCCGAGCCAGGCGAGGTCTTCGGCAATCGCAGCCTCGAATTCCGGCCGGCATCGCGTCGCGTCGATATCCTCGATCCGCAACAGGAAAGTGCCGCCGCAGCTCCGCGCGGCATCGAAATTCAACAGCGCCGAGAGTGCATGGCCGAGGTGAAGATAGCCATTCGGGCTGGGCGCAAAACGAAAAACGGGTGTCGGCATCGACCGGAACTCGTCATGGCCGGGCTTGACCCTGCTGGATTCACACATCCCGTCATACGCGGGCTTGACCCGCGTATCCATCCATCTTCGGAAGAGTCGTTTCGAAGGGGATGGGTTGCCGGGTCAAGCCCGGCAATGACGGCGAGATGTGTGCATCCAGTAGGGCTTGACCCGGCAACCTATCTTCTCGAAAGAGTCTTTACGACAGTAGATGGATGCGCGGGTCAAGCCCGCGCAGGACGCTTGGATCGGGTCGAGCCCGGGCATGACGCAGAAGGCTACATGACCGTCCACCTCAACAGCCAGGCCGACCTCGACAACGCCATCCATGCTTTGGTCGGGCAGGATCCGCGATTGCAGCCGATACTCGAACGCGCGGGCATGCCGGCGCTGCGACAGCGCCAGCCGGGTTTTGCCGGACTGGCCGCGATCGTCTGCGGCCAGCAACTCTCCACCGCGAGCGCCGCCGCGATCTGGGGCCGGGTCTCGGCGGCGTTCGATCCGTTTCATCACGATGCGCTGCGCCGCGCCCGCGCCGATCGTCTTGGCCGTCTCGGACTGTCGGCCGCCAAGATCAAGACGCTGAAAAATCTGGCGCGCGAGCTTGCCGCCGAGCGTCTCAATCTCGAGGTGCTGGCGGAGGAGGACGCCGACGCCGCGCATGCGACGCTGACACGGTTGCATGGCATTGGGCCGTGGACCGCCGACGTCTATCTGCTGTTTTGCCTAGGACATGGCGACGCATGGCCCGCGGGCGACCTCGCCGTGCAGGAAGCGGTCAAAACGGGGCTCGGCCTCAAGACCCGGCCGACCGCAAAACAGATGGCGGAGCTAGCCGAGCCGTGGCGTCCGCTGCGGGGTGCCGCCGCGCATCTGTGGTGGGCCTATTATAAAGTATTGAAACGACGCGACGGCGTGATCGCGGGGACCGAAAAAAAGGTATAGGTTTCGCCAGGGAAACGCCGGCGCGAGGGCGCAAATGCTGGATAGAACAAAAGACGTCGCGGCCGAAGATCTGGTTGCGGCCGCGAATGACTGGCTGGCACGGTTCGAAAGCGCACTCGCAAAGCGCGGCGACGGCGAACTGAAAACCCTGTTCCATCCAGACAGTCACTGGCGCGATGTACTGGCGCTGACGTGGGAATTGCGAACGGTTACCGGCGCCGGTCCGATCCTGCGCGAGTTGAGCGCGCGGACCGGCGCCGCCCGGCCAACCGGTTTGCGGATCGATCCGAACCGCGCCGCGCCGCGCCGCGTGAGCCGCGCGGGCACGCCGTCGATCGAGGCGATCTTCAAATTCGAGACCGCGCAGGGCCGCGGCAGCGGCATCGTGCGGCTGATCCCGGACGCCAACGACGGCGGCGCGCTGAAGGCGTGGACGCTGCTGACGACGCTGGACGAGTTAAAGGGCTTCGAGGAGCAGCTCGGAACCGCGCGGCCGCGCGGCCGGTCCTATTCGCGCGATTTTCGCGGACCCAACTGGCTCGACTTGCGAAAATCCGCCGCCGGCTATGCCGATCGCGATCCGGCCGTGCTGGTGGTCGGCGGCGGACAGGCCGGGCTGACCATCGCCGCACGATGCAGGCAGTTGCAAATCGACGCGCTGATCGTCGATCGCGGGGCGCGCATCGGCGACAACTGGCGCAATCGCTACCACGCACTGACGCTGCACAACCAGGTCCAGGTCAACCACCTTCCCTATATGCCGTTTCCGCCGAACTGGCCGACCTACATCCCCAAGGACAAGCTCGCCAACTGGTTCGAGGCCTATGTGGAAAGCATGGAGCTCAACTACTGGACCTCGACCGAACTGGTGAGCGGCGCCTGGGACCAGGAAAAACAGCGCTGGTCGGTGGCGCTGCGCCGGAGCGACGGCACCGCGCGCACCCTGCATCCAAAGCACGTCGTGCTGGCTACCGGCGTCAGCGGCATCCCGAACCTGCCCGAGATTCCTTCGCTGAAAAACTTTTCCGGAACGATCCTGCATTCCAGCCAGTACGACGACGGCGAGAACTGGAAGGGCAGGCGCGCGCTGGTGATCGGAACCGGCAACAGCGGCCACGACATCGCGCAGGATCTTTATTCGAGCGGCGTCGAGGTCACGCTGGTTCAACGCAGTCCCACGCTGGTCACCAACATCGAACCGTCGGCACAACTGGCCTACGAGGCTTACAACCAGGGAACGCTGGAGGATAACGACCTGATCGCGACCTCGATGCCGTTATCCCTTGCGCGGAAAAGCCATCAGTCGATTACCGACCGCTCGAAGGAACTCGACAAGGATCTGCTCGACGGCTTGCGGGCCAAGGGCTTCAAGCTCGACTACGGCGAGGACGGCACCGGCTGGCAGTTCAAATATCTCACCCGCGGTGGCGGCTACTATTTCAATGTCGGGTGTTCCGATCTGGTCGTCAGCGGCGAAATAAAACTGGCGCAGTTTTCCGACATCGACGGATTTGTCGCCGAAGGCGCCAGAATGAAGGATGGCGAAACCTTGCCCGCCGATCTGGTCGTTCTGGCAACCGGCTACAAAGGCCAGCAGCATCTGGTGCGCAAGCTGTTCGGCGACGAGGTTGCCGAGCGCGTCGGCCCGATCTGGAATTTCGGCGACAACCAGGAACTGCGCAACATGTACACCCGCACCGCGCAGCCTGGCCTGTGGTTCATCGCCGGCAGCCTGGCGCAGTGCCGGATCAATTCGAAATACCTTGCGCTGCAGATCAAGGCCGTCGAGGAAGGATTGCTTTAAGCACGGGCGCGGTTCTACCTGACCGCCGCCAGTCCATCCCGCGCCAGTTGGTCGGCGCGTTCGTTTTCGTCATGGCCGGCGTGGCCCCTGACCCAGTGCCATCGCACCTGATGCTGATGCAGCGCCGCATCCAGCCGCTGCCACAGGTCGACATTCTTGACCGGCTTCTTGTCCGAGGTGCGCCAGCCGTTTTTCTTCCAGCCGTGAATCCAGCCGGTGATGCCCTGTCGGACATACTGGCTGTCGGTGTAGAGATCGACGCTGCACGGCTTCTTCAGCGCCTCCAGCGCGGAAATCGCCGCCATCAGCTCCATGCGGTTGTTGGTAGTATGCGCCTCGCCGCCCTTGAGCTCCTTCTCGACGCCGCCGGATTTCAGGATCGCGCCCCAGCCGCCCGGCCCCGGATTGCCCGAGCACGCGCCGTCGGTATGGATGATAACGGACGGGGACGAACTCACGCCACCAGTCCCGAGGCTTCGACGCCGTAATCGCGGATGCTGGCGACGCCCTGCTGGAAGCGCAGCTTGCGGACATATTCCAGCGGATCCTTCGGCCGCACCAGCGCACCTGGCGGAACGTTGAGGACGTCCACCAGCCGCGTCAGCAGGAACCGCATCGCCGCACCACGGGCCAGCAACGGCAGCGCCTCCCGCTCGGCGGCGGAGAGTTCGCGCTCGCGCGAATAGGCATTGAGAAATGCGCGGGCCTTCGTGACGTTGAAGGAATGATCGCTTTCGAAGCACCAGGCGTTGAGACAGATCGCGACGTCGTAGGCCAGCATATCATTGCAGGCGAAGGTGAAATCGATGATGCCCGACAGCTTTTCGCCGAGAAAGAACACGTTGTCGGGGAAGAGATCGGCATGGATAATGCCCTGCGGGAGATTCTCCGGCCAGATATTGCTTTCCAGATGGTCGAGCTCGGCGCCGAGAAACGCGCGCAGTCCGTGCTGCAGTTCGTCGGCACGCGATGCGGCGGAATCGAACAGCGGCCGCCAGCCCGCCACCGATAAGGCGTTGGCGCGCGACATCGGAAAATCGCGCCCGGCAAGGTGCATTTTCGCAAGCGCCTGCCCGACGCCCGCGCAGTGCGCGGCATTGGGTTTGCGCGGCCAGACGCCTTCCAGGAAGTTGATGATCGCCGCAGGCCGCCCGGCCAGCATGCCCAGCGTCTTGCCGGAATTGTCCTTTAGCGGCTGCGGACAATCAATTCCGTGCGCCGCCAGATGGGTCATCAGCTTCAAAAAAAACGGCAGGTCGCCTTTGGCGACGCGCTTTTCGTACAGTGTGAGAATGAAAGTTCCCGCGCGGGTATGCAGCAGGAAATTGGAATTCTCGACGCCTTCGGCAATGCCCTTGTAGGACAGCAGCTCGCCGATATCGTAACCTTCGAGGAATTCCGCAAGCTCGTCGGCGGTGACGTCGGTATACACCGCCATGGCGGTTATGCCGCGTCGGGCCGCAGCGAGCGCGGCAGCGGAAAGAATTCATTCTCTTCCGCGGCCGAGACCGTCTCCACATGCAGTTCATAACGCTCGGCGAACGCACCCATGATCTCCTCGACGATCACTTCCGGCGCCGACGCCCCCGCGGTGATGCCGAGCGTCTTGATGCCTTCGAACCTCGACCAGTCGAGATCGGAAGCGCGCTGCGCCAACACCGAAACCGGGCAGCCTTCGCGCTCGGCGACTTCGCGCAGGCGCTGCGAATTCGACGAATTCGGCGCGCCGACCACGATCAAGGCATCGACCACCGGGGCCACCTTTTTCACCGCGAGCTGGCGGTTGGTGGTGGCGTAGCAGATGTCTTCCTTGTGCGGCCCGGAGATATTCGGAAAACGCTCCTTCAGCATCGCCACGATCTCGGCGGTATCGTCGATCGACAGGGTGGTCTGGGTGACAAAGGCAAGGTTGTTCGGATCCTTCGGCGTGAAGGTCGCGGCGTCATGCGCGGTTTCGATCAGCGTCACGGTGCCGGGGGGCAGTTGCCCGAGCGTGCCGACCACCTCCGGGTGATGCGAATGCCCGATCAGCAGGATTTCGCGGCCGCGCTTGAAATGGATCGCGGCCTCGCGGTGAACCTTGGTGACCAGGGGGCAGGTGGCGTCCAGCGAGAAGAAATTGCGGGCGCGGGCGTCGGCAGGAACCGACTTGGGAACCCCATGGGCGGAAAACACCACCGGGGCGTTGGTATTGTCAGGAATTTCAGCCAGTTCCTCGACGAAAATCGCGCCCTTGGTCCGCAAACTGTCCACCACATATTTGTTATGAACTATTTCGTGACGGACATAGACCGGAGCGCCGTAGATCGTGAGCGCGCGCTCCACGGTGTCGATCGCCCGCACCACGCCGGCACAGAAGCCGCGCGGCGAGCAAAGCACGATTTTAAGGGACGGTTTGACTGACATTGGGGAATTCCGGGCCGGATTACCCCGAATAAGGGCAATAATTAAGGACTTGGGACGGCTTTTGGGCGCTGTCAAGGCCGAGCAGCAAACCATTGCGCCGCCCGGCCGGGACGGCTTATATAGAGCGCAATTCCCGTCTTTACCGACGAAAATACCGGCTTCGCCTGAAAACAGGCGGGCGAAGCGCAAAGGAGATTTGCCATGAGCAATGCACCGCTGATGCCGAAGGCGACGGCCGTGTGGCTGGTCGACAATACCGCGCTGTCATTCGACCAGGTTGCCGATTTCACCAAAATGCACCCCTTGGAAATCCGCGCCATCGCCGATGGCGATGCGGCCCAGGGCATCAAGGGCATGGACCCGATTTCGACCGGGCAGCTCACCCGCGACGAGATCGAAAAGGGCGAAAAGGATCCGAACTACCGTTTGAGGCTGGGCGAGAGCAAGGTGGCGCTGCCGCCCGCGGCCAAGAAGAAAGGTCCGCGCTATACGCCGGTGTCGCGCCGCCACGAGCGGCCGAGCGCGATCCTGTGGCTGGTGCGCAACCATCCGGAATTGAAGGACAGCCAGATCATGCGGCTGGTCGGCACCACCAAGACCACCATCGCCAGCGTGCGCGACCGCACCCACTGGAATGCCTCGACGCTGACGCCGATGGACCCGGTGACCCTCGGCCTGTGCTCGCAGATCGAACTCGATTTCGAAGTGCAGCGCGCGGCCAAGGAAAAGCCGACCGACCAGGCCTATGGCGGCGCGACGTTGCTGCCGGCCTCCGAAACCACCGCGCGCAAGGAGGTAGAATTCGAGCCGACCGAAAAACAGCGCGACGACCTCAATGTCGACGCGGTGTTCGCCAAGCTGAAGACGATTGGCGGCAAGAAGAACGAGGAATAGCGCTCCTGTCGTGCCGGGCATCGACGTCCCGGCTTCCCTTAAGCATGAAGACGTGGATTGCCGGGTCAAGCCCTACTGGATTCACACATTTCATCATACGCGGGTCAAGCCCGGCAATGACGGCTTTTTGCGAAGATGGCGATGATCGAGCAGTCTTCTAGCCGAGTTCTATCTCCGCCGTGATCTCATGCGTGAGGTCCACCCCGCCGAGCGTTAGCACCATCTTGGCGGGGAGTTTTTCGTGGCCCTTGAGGCGGCCGGAGGCCAAGGCGTCGCGCACCGCTTTTTCGATCTCGCGCTGCGAGGTGATGCCGACTTTTTTCAAGAATCCGCGCAGGCTGCTGTTGAAGGTGTCTTCATTCATGATGGGCTCCCTATCCGTCATGGCCGGGCTTGTCCCGGCCATCCACGTCTTTCTTGCCTGATGATATTAAGACGTGGATGCCCGGGACAAGCCCGGGCATGACGAGCTTCGGAAAATACGCGCCCTTTCCGGCTACGGCTTGTACGGCGTGTTGATCATGGTCTCGCTCATGTTCCGCTGGGTGCGATCGGCCTTTGCAGCCGCGTTGCCGCGCTGCACGTCGCGGTTCTTGCGGCAGGCCACGTATTCGGACGAGCCGGCCGCGACGTTGTTGGCGCGGCAGATGGCGTCGTCGTCCTCGCCCAGGCTCGAGACGGGGACTTCGTTGCGGGAAGCGCACGCGCCGAGCGCGAGCGCGGCGAGTGTGAGGGCAATATAGCGTATCGCAGACTTCGGCTGCATTGGTAGTTTCCGTTCGTTCTAAGTTCGTCATTGCCGGGCTTGACCCACGGCTGTCCGGTTCGATTTAAGTGGACGTAGCGCATGGCA